>CAYNGW010000076.1:0-9476 GCA_964396955.1 uncultured Rikenellaceae bacterium
GCCAGAGAAATTTGATATAACAATCCATGATCCTACAATGATTTACAGTAAAGCATCATTTACAAAGGGACTAAAGGAAGTAAAAGCACTTCCCGGGCTCTTTGCCAAAGGGGGATTCAACTTTGAATACAGCAAGGAGGATAAAGTGATACACGCTATTGAGCTCGGGGCCCAGATCAATGCTTTTCCCAAAAAGATCCCAATCATGGCAAGTCCGGATAATAAAGCTATATATTTTTCATTATTTGTGAGTTACAGGATCGGGATCATTGTCGATCCGCTTCATCCTGAAGAGACCAGGCTGAAAAACCTGTTCAGAAGGAAAAGGAATCCCTGATCATTTAGGCCCCTTGTTATTTTCCCGGAAATTGTTACTTTTGTGGTTCAATTTATTAACCAAATTATTTTACAGATATGTCAAAAATTAAAGTAGGTATCAACGGTTTTGGCAGGATTGGCCGGCTGGCCTTCAGAGCTGCCTTGAAGAGGAACGATATGGAAATAGTCGGAATCAACGACCTCCTCGAAGTGAATTATATAGCTTATATGCTTGAATATGACACAATACACGGTAAATTTGATGGGAAGGTGGAAGTTAGGGACGGTAAGCTTATTGTTAACGGACAAAGCATCCGCGTAACTGCCGAGAAGGATCCTGCAAATCTGAAATGGAATGAGGTTGGCGCTGAATATGTACTTGAATGCACAGGTTTTTTCCTTACCAAAGAAACTGCAATGGGACATATTAAAGCAGGTGCAAAGCATGTTGTTATGTCAGGTCCTTCGAAAGATGATACCCCAATGTTCGTAATGGGTGTTAACCAAGAAAAATACAAGGCAGACATGCAGTTTGTATCAAATGCTTCCTGTACTACCAACTGCCTTGCCCCTGTTGCCAAGGTCCTCCACGACAATTTCGGAATTGTTGAAGGCCTCATGACAACCGTTCATTCAACTACTGCGACACAGAAAACTGTGGATGGCCCGTCTAATAAGGACTGGAGAGGTGGTCGTGCTGCTTCAGCCAACATCATACCTTCTTCGACAGGAGCAGCAAAAGCCGTAACCAAAGTTATCCCCGAACTGAAAGGTAAACTTACTGGTATGTCATTCAGGGTTCCCACCCTTAATGTTTCAGTTGTCGACCTGACCTGCCGTCTTGAGAAACCTGCCAGCTACGAGGATATCAAAAAAGCTATGAAGGCTGCTTCTGAAGGTTCACTTAAAGGAATTCTGGGATATACAGAGGATGCTGTTGTTTCCAGCGACTTCAACGGTGATTCACGCACTTCCATTTTTGATGCCGGAGCAGGTATCTCCCTTAACGACAATTTCGTGAAGGTAGTAGCATGGTACGACAACGAGTGGGGCTACTCATGCAAGCTTCTCGATCTCATTGCTCATATGTACACAGTGAAGTAACAGCTTGTAATACCAAATAATAAAACAAGGGACCTTACACAGGTCCCTTGTTTTTTCAGATACACTATATATATATATATTATACTATCATTTCAATCTCAAGTGGAATGCCGGCTGTATCGCGGTAATGCTCACCAAGTTCCAGCATGGCCTCATCATCTTCCTCATAAAGCCATTTCATCTTCACAACATTCCCCGAACGCCCGTATCCGGTCAGCCTTTTAAGTATCTCATAGAGATATTTGGATGATCCGCTGTTGATGTATTCAAGCTGAACGCTTATATCAAGTTCTTTATTCTTTTCAAAATGGATTGTGATCCATTCATCAAGACGCCGAAATATCAGCTCGGGATTTTCAGGGATTGAACGTCCGATAAGTTCCAGCTTATTTATTTCGGGATAGTAATATATCCCCGGACAATTCTTTAACTCTTCCTGAATTACATATCTTTCCATATTCATTTTTTTATTCGTATCTTAAAGCTTCAATTGGATCAATATTAGCAGCCTTTAGCGCTGGTGCATAACCTGATACTACCCCTACTATAAAGCAAACTACGACCCCCATTATTACCCAAAACCATGGAATTATAAAATTTGATTTCAGCAATGACGATACTATATTCCCGATAAGAATTCCAAAAATTATGCCAAAAACTCCACCCATCTGTCCAATCAGTATGGATTCGAAAAGGAACTGATATTTTATTGTCCTGGGCTTGGCACCGATGGCTTTTCTTACCCCGATTTCCCTCGTACGTTCTGATACCGATACGAGCATTATATTCATCAATCCGACAGCTGCTCCGAATAATGTAACAAGTCCAATTATAGTGGCTGCAAGGGTAACAAACTTGAGATTCTTAATCAATAATGCAACAATATTATCACTCTTTGTGACATTGAAATCCGATTCATCCCTTGGATCCAGGTTGCGTACTATCCTGAAAATTGCTTCAGCTTCACCTGTCAGGATATCGAGATTGGCAGGATTTACCGGCATTACAGCGATACTGAAATTCATATTCGGACGCGAAAAGTATTGCCTGGCAGTGGTAATGGGAATGAAACATAAATCATCAGTGTTTATCGCACTGGCTCCTTTGCTTTTAAGTACTCCTGCCACCACAAACTTCAGTCCGGCAACAGAAATCTCTTTTCCGACAGGATCAAGTCCTGTTGAAAAGAGATCCTTTGCTATTTCGGACCCGATCAGAATAAGCCTCCTGTTATGCTGTATTTCATCCGGGCTGAAATTCCTTCCTGATGATATCTCATAACCGGATACTGCAAGGCAATTCTCATCAATCCCTCTGATGATGATTGTCGGATTGGTTTCTTCTAATCCGTATTTGACGGTCGCGCCTGCAGAAGCGTTGAAATAAACTGAAACAGTTGCAGGTTCAGTGAATCTCTCCTTAAATTCGGTCGCCTCCCTGTATGAGATCCGGGAATAATTCTTAACCCTGAACTGGTCTTCCCCGTTAACAATAATGTTCATACTGCGTGAACTTATCATGAATGAATTGGCACCCATCCTTGTGAATTGATTTGTAAGAGAGGATTTTATTGCATCGATTGCTGTAAGTATACCGACAAGAGCCATTATGCCGATAGCTATGATACATATTGTAAGGACCGCCCTTACCCTGTTGGATCTGATAGCTCTCAGCGAAATCCTTAAGTTCTCCCAGAAGATGCCTATTTTCTTATGTATGCCCTTCTTCATGAATTAATCTTTCCAACCCCACATAATAAAAAATAAAAGTACAATTTTTTTTCATTCCACCGATTCCTGTTGATTAATAATTGTTTTGACAGAAAATGATGGAACCGCTTCGCAGTTCAATATTCTATATATATCTCATTATTATATATGGAGATTCCTCACTCCGCTGTGCTTCGTCCAGTGAAAAAACTTAATTTTCTTAAAAATAATTAAGAATTTAGTTGCATAACTAATTTTTTCGTTATATATTTGCTTGTATGGGCGTAATTCATCGCGCCTTAACTTTGAACCAAAATAAAACTTAATAATATGAGAGAACTAACCCGCGCCGAAGAACAGGTAATGCAGGTACTCTGGAAGATAAAAAAGGGTTTTGTCAAGGATGTCCTGGAACATTTTGACGATCCGAAGCCTGCATATAATACCGTAAGTACAATCATCAGGATCCTTCAGGACAAAGGTTTCGTGAATCACAAAGCCTATGGAAGAACCCACGAATATTATCCGGTCATATCAAAGGATGATTATTCAAAGACTCATCTCTCCATTTTTGTAAACAATTATTTCTCAAACTCTTTCGGGAAGATGGTAAGCTTCTTTGCGAAGGAGAGAGAGATCTCCGTAAGGGAGATGGAGGAGATTATGAAAATCATGGATGGTGAAGTAAGAAAACAAAAAGCTGAAAGATGAATCCTCTGCTTATTTATATGATCAAAGTTGCATGTTATCTTGCAGCATTCTATCTTGTCTATTCCATCCTTCTGAGCAGAGATACATTATACGGGCGGAACAGGCTGTTCATCCTGTTTTCGGTTTTTACTGCTCTTGCCCTGCCGTTCATAACAATTCAGACAGGCAAACCGGTCAACATTCCATTCTTTGGAAAAACACTGATTGAGGTTCTCGTTACCGGAACAAACAGAGGATTATCGTCTGTTGTCCCGGGAAATGAAGTACAGGATATTCCGACATTATTCCTGATGATCTACCTGACGGGACTTATATTATTCATAAGCAAGCTATTAATTGATATTACAGGACTTATCATTCTTATTATCAGGAATAAAAACAGGCAAAGCCACATAATAAGGTTCAGGGGATTGAACACAGCCGGATTTTCAGCTCTCGGCCGGATTTTTCTTAACCCGGCATTATCCTCCGCGGATACCGAAGAGATAAAAAAGCATGAGCAGAATCACCTTGATCATTATCATTTTCTCGACATAATCTTCATTGAGATAATCAAGTCATTCCAGTGGTTCAATCCTTTCATTTACCTGTTTGACAGGTCATTGCGTGAAGTCCACGAATACCAGGCAGATGAGGGTTGTCTCCTGACAGGGATAACGGTAGTGAGATACCAGAGACTTATTATGAGCCAGGTTTTCAAATCGAAAGCATTTACAATAACAAACAGTTTTTCAAATCCAACACTTATTAAAAAACGAATGATTATGATGACAAAAGAACGTTCCAGGATGCTGGCAAACCTGAAACTGCTGATGGTTTTACCGGTAATCGCAATTGTGATGATTGCTTTCTCCTCATGTAAGGGAAAAACAGGCAATGCAGAAAGTGCAACTAAAGAAATAGCACCGCCTCCCCCTCCGCCACCACCTCCGCCACCACCTCTACCACCAATTGAAGCTGATACACCATGGGTTAAAGTTGATGTAATGCCGCAATTTCCTGGCGGCGACGCTGCACTTGGTGATTATATTGCTAAAAACACAATTTATCCGGAAGATTCAAAAACCAAAGGTGTGCAAGGCAAAGTAGTAGTCAGATTCGCAGTAGAAAAAGATGGAAGTATTGATCAGATAAGCATTTTGAAAGGTGTAGCTCCCGATCTTGATGCTGAAGCATTCAGAGTTGTACAGACTCTTCCGGCATTTGAAAAACCTGGACTCGTGAATGGCAAACCCGTTTCGGTCTGGTATGCGCTGCCAATAACATTTACTCTTAAATAGAATTATTTCTGATTTTTTAAGCTTCCGGAAATCCTGATCCTGAAAATGGGTCAGGATTTTTATTGACCTCTCCCCAAACCCCTCTCCCAGGAGGGAGGGGCTTATGGAGGTGAGGTAAATTTTCTTAAATTTGCTCCGGAATTAATTTACTATGAATCTTGAACAAAGGATATCAGCTTTTTCTTTCCTTGGTGAAACCCTCCGGAATGCAATCGCAGGGAAGCAGACGCCATACACATCACGGATAGAGCAGATTATTGAAACCCAGCATCTTAAGAATCCCTGGTTCACGTCCGACAATGTCAGAATGGCTCTCAGTGCGATCGCCGGTGAACTCACTTCCGGGAACCTTGACAGATGGTGCTCGGCATATCCCGGACTGGATAAGGAGATCAAACCTTTAAGTGTCGGCGTGGTAATGGCTGGGAATATACCGCTTGCAGGATTTCATGATTTCCTTTCCGTTCTCATTTCAGGCAACAGGATAATTGCAAAAACAAGCTCAAAAGATCATGATCTTATAAATCTGATCTCTGAAATTCTTGTCTCAGCTGATACTGAATTCAAAAGCCTGATTTCAATAACTGACAAGAATCTTACCGGATTTGATGTTGTGATTGCCACCGGCAGCGATAACAGTTCCAGGTACTTCGAATATTACTTCGGCAAGTACCCTCATATAATAAGAAAGAACAGGAACAGTATAGCTGTCATTGATGGCGGAGAAAATGATGCGGAACTCGAGGCTCTAGGCACTGACGTCTTCTCCTATTTTGGCCTTGGTTGCAGAAACGTCTCCAGAATATTTCTTCCGGCAGGATATGATCCATCAGAAATAATCCATTGCTGGTATTCTTTTTCCGGATTAATACATCATGTGAAATATGCCAGCAACTACGACTTCTACAAAGCGGTATTTCTTGTCAACAGGGAGAAGTTCACAGACACAGGCTACCTGCTGATGAAGGAACATAACGGGTTATCTTCGCCTGTAGCAGTTCTTTACTACGGATTCTACCGGACACCGGAAGAAATAAAATTGCAAACCGTCCAGCTGAAAGAGAAAATTCAGTGCATCGTCGGACGGGATTACATCCCTTTTGGCAAAGCACAGATGCCTGCCCTGTGGGACTATGCAGACGGTATTGACACAATAGATTTTCTCCTAAAAAAAAACTGCACCGGAATATTGTAATATAAAAAATATTATATTGCACCCGTAGAATAAGAATATGTCATGGTTTACAGATTTGTTGTGTTAACAGATGAGGATGAGTCGTTTGTGAGAGAATTTGAATTTCTTGATTCACACACTTTACTGGATTTCCATAATATGATGCAGGATGAACTGGAGTTTGACAAATCACAGATGGCATCATTTTATATGGCAACAGATAACTGGGAAAAGGAAGAGGAGTTTACTTTATTCGACATGGGGACAGGTTCCTCAACGATGGAGGTGGCAGTGCTTGAGGATATTATTTTCCGTAAAAATCAGAAATTACTGTACGTTTTTGACTTCTTTAACGACAGAGGTCTTTTTGTTGAATATACAGGCGAATCAAAAGAGATTGACGGCCGTGAATACCCTTCCTGCACAAATTCAAAGGGAGTCCCGCCAAAACAGGTTGTGTTCGGAAGCAGTTCCAGAAAACTATACAATAACATAGTGGTTTCCGATGACGAGGAGGATGAAGATGAAGCTGAGGTCGACGATCTGTTTCTTAACGGCGAAGACGAAGAAACACTTACTGACTTCGAAAATGAAGAACCCATGAACGAGGACGAAGAATAGCCTCTTCACGGAAATAATCCAAATGAAAAATATTCTGATAGTCCTTCTTGGACCGACCAGCGTCGGGAAAACGGATATTTCCATTGCTGTTGCCCGACATTTTAAATGTGAGATCATTTCTGCCGACTCCCGTCAGTTTTACAGGGAAATGAAAACAGGAACTGCGGTTCCGTCAGACAATCAGCTGGCTGAAATTAAACATCACTTTGTCCGGTTCATATCAGGAGAGGATTATTACAGCGCAAGTCTGTTCGAGAGGGATGTCCTTAAAATCCTTCCCGGCCTTTTCGCAAGAAATAACCTGGTCTTAATGACCGGAGGTTCAGGCATGTATATAGATGCCGTCTGCAACGGTATTGATGATATTCCCGATGTTGATCCGTTGGTTCGCAAAAAATACATGACAAAATATAAGGAGGAAGGAATTGCCGGTCTGAGACTTGCTCTTAAGATCTTTGATCCGGAGCATTATGATAAAGTTGACCTTAAAAATCCGAAAAGGATAATCAGGGCTCTGGAAATATGTGAGACCACAGGCCGTCCTTATTCTTCTTTTCTGACAAAACAAAAGCGGGAAAGAGATTTCCGGATCATAAAAATCGGCCTTGAAAGATCAAGGGAGGAGCTCTGCAAAAGGATTGATGAGAGGGTGGATGAAATGATCAGAAACGGTCTTGAAGATGAGGCCAGAAGTCTTTTTGAAATGCGCCGCTTAAATGCCCTGAACAGTGTGGGATACAGGGAGCTTTTTGATTTCTTTGAAGGAAAGATATCAAGGGACAAGGCGATTGAAGTGATCAAACGCAATACGCGCCGGTATGCAAAACGGCAGATGACATGGTGGGCTAAGGATAAGGAGATCAAATGGTTCAGTGCACTGCAAACCGATGATATTATATCATATCTTGAATCTCAGATATCGTCTTGAAGTCTTGACGCCCTTCGGGCTGTCTTCAGGTCTTGCAGTCTTGTTTCTTGTTTCTTTAAATCAGATTCTTTAGTTTCCTGATTGTCTCTACAGGATCTTTTGAACTGAAAACCGTGTTCCCTGCAACAAGGACATTCACTCCAGTCTCAATAAGTTTGCAGGCATTTTTAGAATCAATTCCCCCATCGACCTCGATCAGAACATTATAATCTCCATCATCAATCATTTTTCGCAATTCAGCTATCTTCTCATAGCTTTCCATGATGAAGGACTGGCCTCCGAAACCGGGATTGACAGTCATGATAAGGACCATATCGATGTATGGCAGTATATTTTTCAGCAGCATTACCGGTGTGTGCGGATTAATTGCCACCCCTGCTTTCATGCCCAGGTTACGTATTTCTGTTACTGTTTGCTGCAGATGTACACAAGCTTCATACTGAACGGTCAGAATATCTGCGCCGGCATCACGGAAACGTGCAAGATACCTGTCGGGATCCACAATCATCAGATGGACATCAAGAGGCTTTCCGGCAATTTTCTTAATATGCTCAATGACCGGGAACCCAAATGAAATATTGGGGACGAACACTCCGTCCATAATATCGAGATGGATCCAGTCGGCTTCACTGTTATTTACCATTTGGACATCCTTTGCCAGATTTCCAAAATCAGCGGTAAGAAGTGACGGAGAAATGAGATGGCCCATTTAAAATTGTTTAGGACAAAGATAGAAACAAATAGTTAACCCAGGTATGATTTAAGAATTCTGCAGCGTGTTGTAAACTGTATCCTTTTAATTGCCTTTTCTTTTATCTGGCGTACGCGTTCACGCGTAAGATTGAGTTCCTCTCCGATCTCTTCAAGGGTGAAAGGATGCTTCATTCCCAGTCCGAAATAGAGCTTCAGTACTTTCGATTCGCGTGGAGAAAGTGTACTGAGGGCTCTTTCTATTTCATACGCAAGCGATTCGTTTATAAGGTTTTTATCCGGGCTCGGGGTATCGTTGCTCTGGAGCACATCGTACATTGTATTATCTTCTTCTGAGCTTATGGGCGCATCCATGCTTACTGTACGGCCGTTTGTTTTCAGTGACTCCTTGACATCCTCAGGTATCATTTCGAGCATATCCGCTATCTCCTGGGATGAAGGTTCACGTTCATATTCCTGTTCAAGACGAGCAAAAGCCCTGTTAATGCGGTTTATCGAACCAATCTTGTTAACCGGCAGTCTTACGATCCTTGCCTGTTCAGCCAGCGCCTGAAGAATTGCCTGCCGTATCCACCATACAGCATAGGAAATGAACTTGAAGCCCCTGGTCTCATCAAAGCGTTGTGCTGCTTTCATCAGTCCGAGGTTACCCTCGTTAATCAAATCAGGAAGGCTCATCCCCTGGTTCTGATATTGTTTTGCCACAGATACAACAAAGCGGAGATTCGCTTTTACGAGCTTCTTAAGAGCGTCAGCATCGCCTGATTTAATTCTTCTCGCCAGAACAACTTCATCCTCAGGTGATATAAGGTCAACTTTACCTATCTCCTGAAGATATTTGTCAAGAGAAGGGGTGTCACGGTTGGTAACCTGTTTGGTAATCTTTAACTGACGCATTTACAGGCCTGAATTAGATATTC
>CAYNGW010000077.1:0-9331 GCA_964396955.1 uncultured Rikenellaceae bacterium
GCATGGATCATAAGTCCTTTATCATCCAGATCGTACAGCCAAAATGCCCTTCATCACCCATTTTGTGATCTATAAATTTGAATCCCTCCTTCTGATAAAGGCTTATTGCTTTACCCAGCTCGGATAAAGATTCGAGATACAATTGTTTGTACCCTAGCTCTTTAGCAGATTCTATGCTCATTTCAAGCAGCTGCCTCCCTATGCCCAATTTACGGTAAGAAGCATCAAGATAGAGTTTTACTACTTCTCCGCAACCTTCGGGCAGGTTCTGTGTAGGAAATATTCCGCAACCTCCGATAATTATACCATCATCTTCAGCTATCCAGTAGATTGAACCTGGAGTCTGGAACAATGAATAAAGATCATCGGTTGTCGGATCAAAGTAAACTGTACCCGGACGTGCTACACCGAATTCCCTGAATACTGAACGGATCAGTCCGGCAATTTTTTTATTGTCTTTTTTTTCAAGATGCCTGTAAGTAACATTCATCTTATTGAGAATTAACTATAATGAAAACCAGTAACTCAGTTTAACCAAAAAGATATTATTCGGAAATACATCCTTCAATTGTCCATAAGAATCTCCGATAGAGGCTTCTGAAAGATCATTCCTTCCTGTACGTTCACTTGTCCACACAAAATAAATAAAAGAACCAAGTCTGTATTCCCATTTTGCAACCAGGTTGGAACGGAACTCGTGAAAATTGAAATCGGGATTACCGATATAATAATCAGGTATCATATCATTGTTCTCATCCAGACCATAGATATTTCCATCAGACACGGGTTCATCAAAAACAATGAACCTGTTTTCATAATCCTTCGCCTGAGGATCAGTAACATGCTTGAATTCCGAATAACTGCCCCTGGAAACGAACGGGCTTCCGTAATACTGTATTGAAAATTCCGGAGTCAGGTTAAGATCTGCCCTGAAGGTAACGCCGAGAGTTGTCTGGCCAATTGTTCCAAGGATATACCGGTTCTCAGTCAGATAGTCTCTGGCAGCAATATACTGGAGCTTGTCCAGATTTTTTTGATAATCAACTGTCACCCTGATCCTTAATGAATTGAAAGGACGCATTGATACCAAGGGACGAAGTTCATAGCTGCTGGCAGAATTATTTCCTGCACCCTCATAACCATAAGAAAACGAAAACATAAGCTTTTTTGACGGATCGGTCATTACATTTCCGAATGTCATTATATTATAAGGCATTATCATATCAGGACCTCCGCGCAGTTTCCTGGGGTCATCTGCCTGTGAGTGAAAGATCAGGTTTGTACCGAAACTCCAGTTATTCCTGAATGTTGACGAAAAGGAAATGTGTCCTCCTGAACCAAGCCAGGTACCGTTGAAATTCCATGAGTTAAACTGCTCAAGGTCAATCTCAAAGGTATTGAAAATTGATACTGGTTTATTGACAAGATAAGATACTTCATTCGTCTGGTTTATTTCGTCAGAAGAATTCATATAGCCAATGTCATTTAGCTCCAATCCCGGAGAAAGCCATGAAACGTCCGCAGAGTACCTCCATAATCCTTTTGATCCTCTTCCGATCTTCAATTTTCCTCCAAAACCGCTTAAACTGGTACTTGTCGTATCATAATCCAGGTAATCTGCCCCTGGTCGCTGATAATACCTTGCCGAAGATTCCTGTAAGGCAGTTATTGCCTCTTTGCTTCCTCCAACATAACTTCCCAGTAACTTTGCATCCAGGTAGAACTCCTTGTCTTTCCAGTGATGCAGGATATCCAGTCCCCCGGTATATGCTTCATTGTTAAGAAACTCAAGACTTTTTTCTTCAATAAAACGGTTGGTCGAGGTCAGCATACCTCCTATTACTGTATTACCTGCCTTGTAGCCTTTTTGCACCCTTGCCACCATGTAGTTGGTAAGCGGTTCAACTTTACTCTTGCTTCTGTTATCGTACTGATCACTTAACCTGGCATATTCATTTGCCGTCAGGCTTTGTATCAGACCCACTGATAGTCCTTTTGAGGTAGTTCCGCTGAATTTGACAGCGCTTAAGATTGTAGTTTTATCGGGGGTGCTTACAAAAAGTGTATCATTCGGATTGACAGTCAGTAAAGGTGAATGCCCGATACGGCGCGAATAGAAAAGATTCTTGTCATCAAAATCATAATTGAAGATAGTCAGTCCTTCAAGGAAGAACGGACGTTTCTCTTCGTAAAATGTTTCAAATGCAGTCAGATTCATCACTGAAGGGTCGGATTCCACCTGTCCGAAATCGGGATTTACTGTCAGATCAACGGTGAAATTGCTTGAGATGCCGATCTTGGCATCAAGACCAAAGTTGTCGCTCCATCTCCTGCCATTTTCTGTGAACGGATTTCCGGTTTCTTCCTTCATGGTTTTCAGGTCGCCCAGAATAAAGGGCATTACTTCAAGGCGGCGGGATTTCTTTAAACCTCTTATCCCTCTGATCTCACCAAAGTTATAAAGCATCCCGGGACCTGTTTTTGACTGGATCTCCCAGTTGCTTTCCTCCTGCAGCCTTGATATCCACCGCCAGGTGTGCATGCCCCAAATCTGTTCTTTTTCCCTGCTGTAGCGCAGCTGGCTCAGAGGTATTTCCATCTCGGCTATCCATGCCGAATCTTCAAGACCGACTTTCCCCTTCCAGACAGGATTCCAGTTGAAATCCCAGTCCATGGGATTAAATAAGATAAGATCCGATTTCTGACCCCACGCGGTAAGGGTAAATTCAAATCCTGTTCTGTAATCACGGTAACTGTCAAAAGTTACTCCCATCATATCACCCACCTGCTCATCACGCACTCCTGACATGCGGTTAATTTTATCCGGTTCGCCGTCAAAACCACGGAAAGCCACGTAGAGGTTTTTGTCATCATACTGAATATTGAACTCTGTCGGCCATGTGGGTTTTGCACCCTCATCCGGTATCCACTGGTGATATTCGCCTGCCCATGCTCCCTGCTTCCAGCATTCATCATCAAGCTTGCCGTCAATTACCGGTTTCTCCGTTACCAGGCGTGAAGTTGTGTATACAGGCTGTTTCCCGGCGGAATACCCGAATGCTGCCGTATCGCCCTGCGCTGAGGATGGAAAAGTGGAAAGAACCAGGGATAAGTAAATAAAAACTGCAGCCACGGAATGGCTTTTACAAAAAGAGTTCATGGGAACAAAAAGTATTTACTGAATCGTTCCCAAAAATAACATTTAAATCGAGATTATTTGCTGTCCCATCCGGCAAGCCTTGCCCAGAGCCACCACGCAGCGTATGCCTTCTGGTTGGCGTTGAGAGGCTGGCTGTGTGCTGATGAGCAATCGTACCAGTCAACTCCCTGTGTATGAGAACTCTGCCATTCAATTGCCCAGTTCCCGTCAAGCGTTCCGTCATTGTTTGTATCATAGGAACAGGCGTCGTTGGGCTTCTTATCGCCAAAATAAGTGTCCTCAGGATTATAACATTCTATGTCAGCAAAATCAAACAATATTTTATCATTGTCCTTACAGTAATTTCTTATCTGCCCGTTGCGCAAATGCAGATTCCCGGTCAGCCCTGTTCCGTCCAGGTGGCCTGTCATATAAACAAAATATACATCGGGGTAATCTGATTCAAGACCGGCCATAAGGTCGAGATATGCATTGATGTCAGCTTCAGTAGCTGATGAAACCTGTCCGCACCAGGACCAGATAATTACATTTACATCAGTGTTTGAATTAAGATAGGTCCTCGTTCTGTCGGCCCAGGAGGTTCTGTCGGGATTTCCAAGGTCTCCGGACATTGCATAATCATGAAGGTCAAGAGCTCCGTCAGTGCCGCCGTTGTTCCAGGCATATGTGTTCCCCTTAAAAGTTACAAGCCCGGTCATACCGGTAGTAAGCTGGCTGCCGTGTGATGTATGTCCGTAAGCAATATGAAGGTTTTGTTTTGCAGCAGTGATATATTCCGCCGGGATTGAACTCAGTTTTGTACAGTTATGATCAATGATCATATTGTCAAAACTTATTTTATCATTATTTTCTTTTTCACATCCTGAGATTGTGACAGCAAAAATCAACAGTAAAAGGAATTTTAAGGTCTTCATATATTTTTCTTATGAATCAAGTTATCAATTAACAAGACAAAGGAAATGACAGAAAAGGTTGCAGGCTTATGGGTTTGCTGTCAGATCTTCTGTTTCAGGCACAGGTTCAGTAGCTGTCTGAATTCCTCTCGCCACTTCAGGTATTATTCCCATTTTAACATAGACAGGCCGGACAATAGTTTTCAGTTCGGGGAGCTTTTTGTAGAAAATTACAGCACCTGCCAGACATGATGCTCCTCCGATAAAAATCGTTGCTGGAGTTCCTATTGCTTTTGCCAGTGCACCCGCCAGCAAACTGCCGAATGGTGCCGTACCCATTATAGCCATGGTGTAAAAGCCCATAACCCTGCCACGTTTATCATCATCCGTGATGGTCTGAAGAATGGTATTGCTGGATGCTGTGTGAAGCATCATACCCAGGCCAGTAAATACAAAAAGAATCATTGAAAGAAGAAAAAACCTTGAAAATGCTATTAATATCAATCCGATGCCAAAAAGGGCTGAAGCAATAGGGATTATCCTTCCCAACCGGAGAAGCGACTCCTTTGAAGCAAGATAAACCGCACCCAGAAGAGCTCCCAGTCCGGCAGCTCCCATCAGGAAGCCAAAAGTGTCGGATCCGCCTCCCAGTACCTCCTTGGCATAAACCGGCATCAGTACCTGGTATGAGGAACCCATAAGACTTACAAGACCCAACAGCAGGATTAGATATTTAATCGGGGCATAACCGAATGTATAATCGAGACCTTCTTTCAGCTCCCTGAGCATATGACTTTCTTTCTTTCTTATTTTCCTTTCCGGTACCCGCATCATTAATAATGAAATAATTACGAACACATAGCTTATTGCATTGATTAAAAAGCAAATGCCTTCACCGGTGGTTGCAAGCATCACTCCTGCAATTGAAGGGCCAATGAGCCTGGCTCCGTTGAACATCATGGAATTGAATGCAATTGCGTTCCCCAGGTCTTCTTTTTTCTCTACCATTTCAATTACGAAAGAGTGCCTTGAAGGAACATCAAATGCATTTACACAACCCAGCACTATGCTTAGAGCAACAATATGCCATACCTGTATTACGCCTGTAAGAGCAAGTATTGCAAGAACCAGAGCCTGAAGCAATGATATGATCTGGGTGACCAGAAGGACTCTGTATCTGCTGAACCGGTCAGTAAGAACCCCTGCAAAAGGAGCAATGAGAAATGTTGGTATCTGACCGGCAAAGCTAACTACTCCGAGCAGTAAAGCTGATCCGGTCAGATGATAGACAAGCCATGGCATCGCAATACGCTGCATCCATGTGCCAATGAGCGAAACACTCTGCCCGGCAAAAAACAAACGGTAATTTCTGTACTGAAGAGAACGGAAGATTGTTTTAATCCTGGAAGAAAAATTCATATTAAAATTCATCTTCTCCACCCACTTCAGATCACATTAAACAGGTATAACATAACGATAGTAATAATTGTAAGTGATGAGACTCCTATGGGGAACCAGACCGGAGCTATCCATGGTACAGGTATAAGGAAAAGGACATCAATTGTTTTCAGTGTTGGAGGCCATTTGATAAGAATATAGAGCGAGAGATAGTAAAAAAGATCCCAGAATGCGAATGTCCATAAGAAGAACACTCCTTTTTCGATCCAGGTTGTTCCGACAAGATATGCAATAGCAACCAGCATTATAATCGTGGTAGCTTCCCTGGTCATTTCAATATACAGAAAACGCTTCGGGAATTTCTCAACTGATTCTTTATTCGATTCCGAATCAAGCATCCCGAGTGATTTCCGGAGGTAGACCACCACAACTCCTTCGAGATGCGCCATGGCAACTCCGAAGACAGCCAGCAGAGCAAGTTTTATCAGCATTATGTTTTAATTTATAAAATTCTCAACAGGGCAGGTATGAATACAATCAGTCCGGTAACAACAGATACGATAGCTGCAATAAGTACTCCGGCAGCCGCCAGGTCCTTTGCTTTCTTTATCCTGGAATCATATTCCGGCATTAAAGAATCACATAAGTACTCGAAAGCTGTATTAATACATTCGGTTGCAAGTACGAGTCCTGCAGCCAGAGAGACAGCAATCCAGTGGGCAGGCGATATCTTCAATGCTATCCCGGCTACTATTACCAGCACCAGGATAATGATATGTATCCTGGCATTATTTTCAGTCCTGACCAGGATTACCATGCCGGTGAAAGCATTCCTGAAACTGCCTGGCAATTCCCTGAAAGTGAATTTATTAACATTATCATTGCCTGAAGCTTTCATAATTAATATTTTTATTCTATTGCTGAGGAATCCATTTATAATCCACATATTCCCAGGTAAATTCATTGCCTTTTACCCTGACCAGCACAAATCCTTCCTCATCGTCATGGTATGGTCTCCTCCACCAGGCTGTACATACGGCACCTCCCGTAATGAAATGTATCCCGTCAATATAGATATCCTCAACCATATGAAGATGCCCCTGCAAAACCAGCTTAAGATTATATCCTTTGAAAAGATCAATAACTTCTTTGCCGTTTACTATTACCTGTGATGAATCATTGGGTATAGTTGTCCCTGAATATTTTTGTGTATTTGCTGTAATAAATGGGATATGTGTGCTTAGTGCAATCGGAGTTGCCAGATTCGTTTTCTGCAATTCGTCTTTTATCCATTCGACCTGTTTTTCATCAATCAGCCCTATATAGCTGTCTCTCCCTGCATCCTCAACAGAATTTAATATCATGAATTTCCAGCCTTTGTGATCGAAACTGTAATACGATTTTCCGAAACGGTTCTCAAACATTTTCTCACCATAGTCCGGGTGATTGGGATCTGCTCCGCTTCTTTTATAAATACCGTAAATCTCATGGTTCCCCATGGTATGATAAACAGGCATTTTCAATGCTTTTTCTGTCTCCTGGTAAAGGGTATAAAGAGAGTCTGCTCTGCCATGCCGCTGGGCAAGGGCATCCATTATATTATCTCCGCCCACAATTACAAAATCAGGCCTCAGATCGTTAATAGTGTCAATAGCTTCCAGGAATCCCCGGACGGCATTGCTTTCAGGCTGAAGGTGAATATCAGTAATAAAAGCGAAAGAAAATTTTTCTGTTTTTTCCTTCTTCTTGCACGATGATGGAAGAATTATAATGCTGACCAGAACCAGCAGCTTTAAAAAGCTCGGAAGAAGATTTTTCATATGACAGGATTTAATGGTTTTCCTGTCAAAAGTAAGAGAATTGCGGATAGTATTTATGTAAAAAGGTGATAATTAAAAATCTATTGTGTAAAATACTTTCTCTTAAAATAGAGCGCCACATTAACCAGCAATATCAGGACCGGCACTTCAACAAGTGGTCCTATTACTGTTGCAAATGCAGCTTGTGAATTGATCCCGAATACAGCTACCGCAACTGCGATAGCCAGTTCAAAATCGTTACTTCCTGCTGTGAATGCCATAGTTGTTGATTTTTCATATCCATTCCCCATCCATTTTGCAATGAAGAATGTGGAGAAGAACATGAAAGCAAAATATATTGTGTATGGGATTGCGACTCTCAACACATCCATTGGCAGTTTAATAATATTTTCACCTTTAAGGGAGAACATGACAAATATTGTAAATAACAGGGCAATCGGCGTCATCCATGATACTTTTAGTATAAATTTACCATAATACCATTCGTCTCCGGAAACTTTCCGAAGCATTGTATTGGTAATTAATCCCGCCAGAAATGGAATACCAAGGTATATTAAAACAGTCACTGCAATTTCAGATATAGATACTTCCACTACGGAGCCTCTTAGTCCAAACAAAGGGGGAAGAAGAGTAATAAATACATATGCATAAACAGAATAAAAGAAAACCTGGAACAGAGCATTGAACGCAACCAGTCCTGCAGCCAGTTCAGTATCTCCTTTTGCCAGATCATTCCAGACAAGTACCATTGCTATGCATCGGGCAAGTCCAACCAGTATAACACCGACCATAAGACCAGGATGATTATGAAGAAATATTATTGCCAGTAAAAACATTACTATTGGACCGATAATCCAGTTCATTGATAGTGATAAGCCTAGCAGTTTAAGATTTTTAAAAACCAGGGGCAGCTTTTCATATTTTACTTTTGCGAGTGGCGGGTACATCATCAGGATAAGACCAATGGCAATAGGAATGTTTGTTGTGCCGGAGCTTAATGAGTTCCAGAATCCTGAGATACCGGGTATAAAATAGCCGATGATTACCCCGGCAAACATTACAAGAAATATCCATAATGTAAGGTAACGGTCAAAAAATGAAAGTTGTTTTGTAGCTCCCATATTGCGAGTTTATATTAAGTTAGCAAATACCACCACAACTGCAGCCTGCAGGTCTCTCTGCTGACACTGTAATACTATAAATACCTGTATCGCCGGCATGATATGACTTTAATTCATTTGCATCATTATATTCCGACAATAATGAATCCGGGAGTTTAATTTCTTTTTGTTTATGAACTTTTACATTGAGGAATCCCGAATTCTCAATTATTTTCAGGTATTCATTCATTTCACTTGCTCCTGCCACACATCCTGCATACATCTCAGCATCCTTTTGCATTTTTTCCGACAGTGTGCCTTTAATAATCACATCTGAAACACAGAAGTGTCCGTCCGGTTTTAATACTCTGAAAATCTCTTTAAATGCTTTGGACTTATCCGGTACAAGGTTCAGTACACAGTTTGAAATCACTACATCAAACATCTTTTCATCAAATGGCATTTTCTCGATATCGCCGAGTACAAATTCGACATTTTTGAAGTTCAGCTTCGCACAGTTTTTCTTTGCTTTTCTGATCATTTGTTCAGTCATATCAAGACCTGTGACTTTCCCTTTTTCTCCGACTATTGCCCTGGCAATAAAACAATCGTTGCCTGCACCGCTGCCAAGATCAAGCACATGATCACCTTTTTTAATTTGCGCAAAAGCTGTGGGTATTCCGCAACCCAGATTCAGGTCAGCATCAGGATTGTAGCCTTCCATGTCTTTATAATTCTCGCTGAAAACTGTATAGTCCACCTCAGGGCCGCAGCATGATGTGCTGCAGCATGATGATTTCTCACTGCTGCTTTGTTCAGCTATTTTGCCATATTTTTCTTTTACGATTTCCTTAAGATTCTCGCTCTTCTCTTTCATTTTCAAATTGATTAATTTTCAAATTTTCAAATTTGTTTTGTAAAAATTCCGGAATTCCTCTTTAATCAGATCTCTGATTCTCC
>CAYNGW010000078.1:0-9318 GCA_964396955.1 uncultured Rikenellaceae bacterium
GTATGTGGATAAATTGAACTCCTGACAATAATTGTCTGGTTTATATTAAGATATGGAATTAAACTCTTAAAAATCTCAAGAAATTGCCGGGTTTTAGGATTTAAATACTCGTCAACAGGTGTCCCAATGGCTATAACAACATATTTAGAACTTGAAATGGTTTCAATATCGCATGATATATCGAGGTGTTTTGTTTCAAGAACTTCTTTCAGTATTTCTTCAGCACCATATTCAATAAAGGGCATTTTACCGCTCTTTACTATAGCTGCCGATTCAGTGTTTTTATCATAAAGGCATACTCTTAATCCATTACTGGCAAACACTAATCCCAGCGGAAGTCCGACATGCCCTAAACCTCCAACAATTACAATATCGTAAATATGATTATTTTGATGCTTGTTCATTTTACATTTTATTTACTAATTGCCGACACTCATATATTTAAAATTCCACCTGTCAGGTAAAATGCTTATTATTAATGTATTAAAGTATAATAAACTCTCTTCCAACAGATTCAGGACAAAAGTACTAATACCATTGAATTTGAGACGGGAAAGCCGATAAAATTTCACAGAATGGTAAAATATGTTTTGTCACCAATAACAGATTATTATGCAGGCATCAATTTTGCCGGTACTTTTATGCCAGTTTAAAAAAAAATCATATCTTTGCACACTATTTTTTCAATATAATGTCTAACTTATTAATTATTATTATTTTAAAAACAAATTATGACTGAACCCAGGAAGAAGGCGACCAAAAAAGAGGTTGTTGGAAAAAACGAAGATGTTGTAAAACCTGTAAAAAAAGCAAAGGTTAAAGAAACAAAGGAAAAACTTATTGAGCAGGCTCTTGAAGAAGAAATACTGCCTGTTGATGAGGAACCATCTGTTAAAGAAAAAACTCCAAAAAAAGCTGCAGAGCCCGCTAAAGCCGAAGAACCTGAAACTGTAGAACCCATTCAGAGTGAGGTTAAAGAGGTTTCAGAGGAAGTAAAAAAAGAAAATAAACCAAAGAAAGTAAAAGTCGTACCGGAGAGTGAACTAAAAGCTGAATCCGACACCAAACGGTCGGCTGAGGAATTCGATTGGGACAGTTATGAAAGCGAGGACCAGAAAACCTCCCCCAGGTACAAGGAATACGAAGCCTTGTATGACGAAACCCTCTCGACCGTAGCAGTTGACGAAGTGGTTCAGGGTATAGTAATCCAGATGACATCCCGCGAAGTAGTAATCAACATCGGTTATAAATCGGAAGGTGTTGTGAGTCTGAATGAATTCCGGTATAATCCTGGTCTTAAGGTTGGGGATACCGTTGAAGTATACGTTGAAAGCCAGGAAGATAAGAAGGGGCAGCTGCTCCTTTCGCACAAGAAGGCTCGCGCAATCAATTCATGGGACAGGGTCAATGCATCACTTGAAAAAGATGAAATAATTACCGGTTACATCAAGTGCCGTACAAAAGGAGGAATGATAGTTGATGTCTTCGGAATCGAAGCCTTCCTGCCCGGATCACAGATTGACGTCAAGCCAATCCGTGACTATGATGTTTTCGTTGGGAAAACAATGGAATTCAAGGTTGTAAAGATAAACCAGGAATTCAAGAACGTTGTTGTTTCACATAAAGCCCTTATTGAAGCAGAACTTGAACAGCAGAAGATGGAGATCATTGCCAGACTTGAAAAAGGACAGGTTCTTGAAGGAACCGTTAAGAATATTACCTCATATGGTGTGTTCATCGACCTCGGAGGCGTTGACGGACTAATCCATATTACAGATCTTTCATGGGGAAGAGTCAATCACCCCGAAGAAATAGTGCAGCTTGACCAGAAACTTAATGTGGTAATTCTCGATTTTGATGATGACAAGAAGAGAATTGCCCTTGGACTGAAACAGTTGACAGCTCATCCCTGGGATTCAGTTGATCCGGATCTCAGGATCGGAGACAAGGTTAAGGGGAAAGTTGTTGTTATGGCCGATTATGGAGCATTCGTTGAGATAGCAGCAGGTGTTGAAGGACTTATTCATGTTTCGGAAATGTCGTGGTCACAGCACCTGCGCAGTGCACAGGAGTTTATGAAAGTGGGCGATGAGGTTGAAGCCGTAATCCTGACACTCGACAGAACCGAAAGAAAAATGTCGCTGGGTATCAAACAGCTCAAGCCGGATCCGTGGCAGAATATTGATGATAAATATACTGTAGGCTCCAGGCACACTGCAAAAGTCAGAAACTTTACCAACTTTGGTGTTTTTGTTGAGATTGAGGAAGGTGTTGATGGCCTGATACATATTTCAGATCTCTCATGGACCAGGAAAATCAAGCATCCGGCTGAATTCACGGCAATTGATGCTGAGATAGAAGTGGTTGTCCTTGAGATAGATAAGGAAAACAGACGGCTAAGCCTGGGACACAAGCAGCTTGAAGAGAATCCATGGGATGTATTTGAAAAGCTCTTTACTGTTGATTCAGTTCACGAAGGTACTGTGATGGAAGTTTTTGACAAGGGAGCTGTTATTGCCCTTCCTTACGGTGTTGAGGGTTTTGCCACACCAAAACACCTGGTAAAAGAAGATGGACTGATAGTAAAAGTTGATGAAAAACTTATGTTCAAGGTGATTGAATTCAACAAATCAGCAAAAAAAATCATAGTTTCGCATAGCAGAACCTTTGAAAACGAAAAGAAATCAGCAGAGACACAGCCAAAGAAATCAGAGGCTGAAAAACCAAGGAAATCAACAAGGAAAGCCAAGTCAGGTGCAGAGAAGACAACTCTTGGTGATATCACTCAGCTGGCTGCTTTAAAAGAAGAAATGGAAGAAAAACAGAATAAAGCTTCAAAAGAATAGAAATAATTCCTAAATTGGGGCTATCAAATTTTAAAATTATGGATTTCAATATCGAGAGCCGGAATAACAGCACAGTAATCCAGATCTTGTCGGAGAAGCTTGATACACATATAGCACCCGCACTTAAATCTGAACTTGTGCTGGTTTCAGGTAAGGGTGAAAAAAATATCATCCTCGACCTTGAAAAATGTCAGTACTGCGACTCTTCAGGTCTGAGTGCTATCCTGGTAGCAAACAGATTATGCAAAAATGCAGGTGGTACATTTGTCCTGTGCGGATTAAATGAAGCCGTTGAAAGACTTATCACTATTTCTCAGCTCGATACTGTCCTGACAATTACCGGGACAGTTACAGATGCCGAAAAAATGATATCCTGAAGTTGTCAGCATTGCAGAGCGCCGATGAAATTAAGCATACTTGGCAGTAGTTCTGCATTGCCAACGTCAGAAAGATTTCCAACCGCTCATGTGCTTAATGTGCATGAGCGGTTGTATTTAATAGACTGCGGGGAAGGAACACAAATGCAGATCCGCAAAAACAAACTCAGGTTCGGAAAAATCAACCATATATTCATAAGTCACCTCCATGGTGACCATGTTTTCGGGCTGTACGGGCTTTTATCCACTTTCAGCCTCATGGGAAGAACAAATACGCTGAACTTGTATGCCCCGCAAAATTATCAGAGCATTCTTCCATCCCACCTTGAAGATTTTGATATTCATCTCAATTTTGAGGTCGATTTTAAAGTTCTTTCAGGCAGCGATCCTGTAAAGATACTGGAAGACAAATATCTGACAGTCACATCATTCCCCCTTGAACACCGTGTACCTGCATTCGGATTCCTCTTCAGGGAAAAGCCGTATGACCGGAATATCATTAAAGAATGTATTGAAAAGTACAATATTCCCGCTCTCAGGATCCCTGCAATAAAAAAAGGGGAGGATTTCATCACCCCTGAGGGAACTGTGATAAAAAATGAAGAGATAACTCATGCAGGACCTGATCCCCTTTCATATGCTTATTGCAGCGATACAAAATATTTCAGGCGTCTTCCTTCTTTCGTCAGGGGAGTTGACCTTTTGTATCATGAAGCTACTTTTGATAAAAGCCTGGAGGAACTGGCCGGCGTTACCGGTCATTCAACAACCATCGACGCTGCCAGAACTGCGTGTGAAGCAGAGGCCAAAGCACTGATCATCGGTCATTTTTCGGCACGATACAAGGATGTAAACACCCTGGTTAATGAAGCCAGAACAGTGTTTCCAAATACTTTTCCTGCCATTGACGGACAGACTTATGAGATCGGTAAAAATTTAAATCAGTAATCAAAGAATTTCTATCTTTGAGCTCGTTTAATTACAAAATAACAGGAGTGTGCAGGAGGGAATATTAATACTCGATTTCGGATCTCAATATACTCAACTGATCGCCAGAAGAATAAGAGAGCTGAATGTTTATTGTGAGATCTATCCTTTTAACCGCTTCCCTGAGCCTGACATAAATGTTAAAGGAGTAATTCTGTCAGGCAGTCCCGCTTCGGTTCATGATAAAAATGCCCCTGCTCCTGATCTCAGGAAAATAAAGGGGATATTGCCATTGCTTGGTATATGTTATGGTGCCCAGTACCTTGTACATGGTTTCGGAGGAGAGGTATTGCCGTCAAACAGCCGGGAATATGGCAGGGCAAACCTGATAGGCATCAATACCAGGGATCCTCTGTTCAAAAAGATCACCCCCGGATCGCAGGTTTGGATGTCGCACGGAGATACCATTAAGCATCTGCCGGATCATTACGAGATTACCGGATCAACTGCTGACGTTAAAGCAGGATCATTTCATATAAAGGGAGAGGATACATGGGGTATCCAGTTCCATCCTGAAGTATGGCATACCTCAGAGGGAAGGCAGATAATTGAGAATTTTGTTATCGGGATATGCGGGTGTCCCGCTGACTGGACACCGGATTCATTTGCCGAATCATCAGTTGAAAGCCTGAAAAAGCAACTGGGTAATGATAAAGTAATTCTTGGCCTTTCAGGAGGAGTGGATTCTTCCGTTGCGGCTTCGCTTCTGAATAAGGCGATAGGGAAGAACCTTACATGCATTTTCGTAGATAACGGTCTTCTTAGAAAAAACGAATTTCATAAGGTCCTTGATTCATATCTGGGATTTGGGCTCAATGTCAGGGGAGTGAATGCCGCTGCCAGATTTCTTGATGAGCTTGAAGGGATAAGTGATCCTGAAAAAAAGAGAAAGATCATTGGCAAAGTGTTCATTGAGGTTTTTGAAGAAGAGGCTCATAAGGTAAAAGATGTCAGATGGCTTGCCCAGGGTACAATTTACCCCGATGTGATTGAATCAATGTCAGTTAATGGACCTTCAGCAACGATCAAGTCACACCATAATGTTGGAGGACTGCCTCAAAAAATGCACCTGAAGGTGGTGGAGCCGCTGAGGCTTCTCTTTAAAGATGAGGTCAGGAAGGTGGGGCATGCCCTCGGACTGCCTGAACTGATCCTGAAAAGACATCCCTTCCCGGGACCCGGACTTGCGGTACGCCTGCTTGGAAAAATAACCAGGCAAAAGCTTGATATTCTGAAGGAAGCGGACGAAATTTTTATTGAAGGATTGCATAAGCATGCACTCTATGATTCTGTATGGCAGGCAGGAGCTATCCTCCTTCCTGTTCAGTCAGTGGGTGTAATGGGCGATGAACGAACATACGAATATACAATTGTCCTCAGAGCGGTCAATTCAACTGATGGTATGACTGCCGACTGGTCACCTCTTCCTCATGATTTTCTTGCCGCAATCTCAAGCGAGATAATAAATAAAGTCAAAGGAATAAACAGGGTGGTATATGATATAAGCTCAAAGCCTCCGGCAACGATAGAGTGGGAATAAGGCACAGGGCGCAAAAGTATTAAGGAAAACAAAAGGGCATACAAATTGTCAGAGAAAAATAAACACTATCGATGAAAATCATAAGAACAGTAATAATAGCTCAGGCAGCATTAATGCTGCTTACTCAGACTGCGATATCGCAGATATTAAATGAAGGTACTTTTAAAATAGGAAAGACTTTAAGCCTGATCGATGCTTATTATGTCGACACTACAAACCTCGACAAGCTCACTGAAACTGTTATAATTGACCTGCTGAGGAATCTTGATCCTCACTCAACATATATATCTGCAAAAGATGTCAGGGATATGAATGAACCTCTCCAGGGCAACTTTGAGGGCATCGGTATCCAGTTCAACCTTCTCAGGGATACAATAATTGTCATTGAACCCATTTCAGGGGGACCTTCTGAAAAGGTCGGATTGAGTGCAGGTGACAGGATTGTTATGATCAATGGCGAGAAAGTTACCGGGATCGGCATCTCCACAAATGGTGTGAGGAGCCGGCTAATGGGGCCGAAAGGAACTTCTGTAAATCTGAATATCTTCAGAAAAGGAGAAAAGGAGATTCTTGATTTTACGATCATCCGTGATAAAATACCTATAAACAGCCTTGACGCAGCCTATATGCTAGATAAGGAAACAGGTTATGTAAAGCTCAATAAATTTGCTGCCACCACCGAAAAAGAATTTGAGGACGCGCTTGCCATTCTCAGGAAGAGCAACCTGAAGAATATCATCATTGATCTGCGGGGCAACGGCGGGGGGTATATGATCGCTTCCACTGAGCTGGCAAACAACTTCTTCTTAAATCAGAATCTGCTGGTTTACCTTATCGGAAGAAAGACTCCAAGGCAGGAATATAGATCATCAGGTACAGGAAGCCTTGCATCTGCGAGGGTGGTTGTTCTTACTGACGAAGGTTCGGCATCTGCAAGTGAGATTTTTGCCGGTGCCCTCCAGGACTGGGACAGAGGTGTTGTTGTTGGCAGGAGGACTTTCGGAAAGGGACTTGTTCAGAATGGTTACTATCTTACTGACGGATCAATGATAAGGCTTACCATTGCACGTTATTACACTCCGACAGGCCGTTCAATCCAAAGCCCTTACAATGAGGGCTACGAAAAATATGTCGCGGATTTCTATAAAAGATATTCAGCAGGAGAGATGATGTCTGCCGACAGCGTTCATTTTCCGGACTCCCTGAAATTCAAAACCCTTATCAACAAACGCATCGTGTATGGGGGCGGAGGTATCATGCCCGATATTTTTGTAGCTGTTGACACAACAAATTATTCGGATTATTACAGGAGCCTGGTACGAAGAGGGATACTGAATTTATTCGTCCTTGAATATGCTGATAAAAACAGGGCGGGGATAAACGCAGAGTATAAAACATTTGATGACTTTAAAGCCCGTTTTGAATTTACTGCCCGGGAGATACAGGATTTCATCAGGAAAGGTGAAGAATCGGGTGTTAAATTCAATGAAGCCCAATATAAAGTATCTGAGAGTGAAATACTTATGGTGCTTAAAGCGCTGGTTGCAAATAATATCTGGCAGACGAATGAGTATTACCGTATAATTAATGAGGATGATATTGTAATTGATAAAGCCCTTGAAATAATTTCAGATAAGGATACCTATAACAGAATACTTGGCTACAAGTAGCAACACTGGTTAAATATATGAAATACAATTGTCCGGCTTCCTGAGGTCAGTTTTCAGCTGGTTCTGCCGGCATTATAGAAGAACTCGTATTTGATTGTTGAGTCTTCATCATCGACCTCTGTATATGTCCATTCAAGATTATCTTCATCAACTGTGACATCCCATTTCATGACTTCATTGCCCATATTCACTGTAAGCTGGCTGCCTGTCAGAGACCATGTAAAATTTCCTGCCAGATTCCCGGACTCATATATGATCCCGGCCCCGCCTTCGGCAAACTGGATCACCATCTCATTGCTCTTGAGGTATATAGTGGTTTCTGAAAGTTTTACATTATTCTGATAGATAACATAGGTATAAGTTGCCACATCCCATCTTCCGATTATTGCCTCTTCCAGAGGCACCTCTTTTTTACAGGATGTCAGCAGGGATGAAAGGATGATCAATGTAACACAGGGTATGGAGAATAGTCTTTTCATCGTATGTTAAATTTAATTTCCGGCAAGGTAGCTTATTCCCGGGACAAATTAAAACGCCTTAAAATACAATATTGTTGCACCATCAGGAAATATTAAGCGATTGGTATTTATATACAGTTAAATATTAATTTTGGCAGTAATTATCTGTTAATTTATTAACAATGAAGTTTATAGCAAAGACATTGTACGGACTTGAAAACGTTCTTGCCGGGGAGCTTCGGATGATTGGGGCATCTGAAATAAGACCGGTGAACCGGGGCGTGTTGTTCTCAGGCACCAGGGAGATGATGTACAGAGTGAATTATTGTTCAAGAACAGCATTGTCA
The DNA here is from genome assembly GCA_964396955.1 of uncultured Rikenellaceae bacterium. Taxonomy (GTDB): domain Bacteria; phylum Bacteroidota; class Bacteroidia; order Bacteroidales; family VadinHA17; genus LD21. The sequence goes on from CAYNGW010000078.1 coordinate 8,226, forward strand.
ATCCTGATGGCAATTGATGATTTCAGGATCAAATCGGGGGATGATCTCTATAAGGGGGCATCAGGAATTGACTGGTCGGCTGTCATGGATGCTGACAGCACTTTTTCAGTCGTTCCTGTCGTTAATTCAAAACTGTTTGACCATACTGCATATCCGGGGCTGATTGTTAAGGATGCGATAGCTGACTATTTCCGAAAAAGAACCGGAACAAGGCCTTCTGTTAATACATCGGATCCGGGGATCATAATTAATCTTCATATAAGCAACGATCATGCTGATATCTCAGTTGATTCATCGGGTATACCGCTGTACAGGAGAGGCTACCGGACAGGGCAGCCTGAAGCCCCGCTGAATGAGGTTCTTGCTGCAGGGATCCTTATGCTTTCGGATTGGAATGCCTCGGCTTCCCTCACTGACCCGATGTGCGGATCAGGGACAATACCCATTGAAGCCGGACTGATTGCATGCCGTATCCCTCCGGGAAAATTCAGAAGGTTTTTTGCATTCAGCAGATGGAAAGACTATGATGAAGCATTATTTAGTAAGGTAAGAAAGGATAGTGACAGCAGGATTTGTAAATCACCTGTACGCATATCAGGGAGTGATATTTCAGAACAGGCAGTCAGGCAGGCGCTTAATAATATCAGGAACGCCGGGCTTTCTGATGCAATAACCGTTGAGGTATCAGATTTCAGGGATATGAAACCGGTTGACAATGATGGATTTCTGTTCATGAATCCGCCTTATGGTCAGAGGCTTAAACCTGATGATCTTGATAAAATATATGGAATGATAGGCACCACTCTTAAACACGCTTTTCCGGGGCACAGGGCATGGATCCTTTCACCGGGCAGGGAATATCTTGCAAACATCGGATTAAAGCCAAAGTCAAAACATGCTCTTTTTAACGGTTCCCTGGAATGTATTCTGGCCGGGTTTGAAATATATTCAGGCACAAGGAAACAGCACAACGGCATTAAATCACCGTAATCATGTTATTTGTCACTACATTTCCATACTTTTATCAAAAAATACAAGTAATTTTATATAAATGAAGTGAACAAGTTATAATTTGGTAACTTCATATTTTTAT
>CAYNGW010000079.1:0-9178 GCA_964396955.1 uncultured Rikenellaceae bacterium
ATCGCTGAGGTTCCCGGAATTGTCAGTGTAACCTACAACATCACCACAAAACCGCCTTCAACGATCGAAGCTGTCTGATAAGAAGATGACCCAGGACAGTCAATATAACCTGGTTAAGAAACTAAAGCCGGGCAGGATTATATTACCTGTAATAATCGGGCTTGCTGTTGTTGCATGGTTCATTATAAGGGAAATTGACACTGATATCCTGAACAAGCTCCACTTTACCTGGAAATCGGTTTTCTGGCTTTTCATAGCATGGTGCTGCATGATAGGAAGGGACCTGGGATATATGATCAGGATCAGGATCTTATCTGAAAATGACCTTACTTGGAGACAGGCTTTCAGGGTGATCATGCTCTGGGAGTTTACCTCGGCGATTACCCCTTCGACAGTCGGAGGAACGGCAGTTGCAGTAGTCTTTGTACATAAGGAGGGAATCTCTGTCGGAAGAAGCACTTCAATTGTGCTTGCTACCTCATTCCTTGATGAGCTGTATTTTGTAATAATGCTCCCTGTCATATTGCTTATCATCGGAGGAGATATTCTCTTCACCACCTCCCTCCAGGGCACAGGAGCAGCATTACTGAATAACCTGCTCATAGTAACCATTATCGGATATGCGATCATTCTTGCCTGGGTGATCCTGGTGGGCTACGGTCTCTTCATCGATCCGGAAAAGATCAGGAAAGCACTTGTCTATATTTTCCGTCTTCCCATTCTCAGAAGATGGAAAGAAGCCGCTGTCAGGGCCGGCGATGATATAGTTGAGAGTTCGCATGAACTTAGGGAAAAGCCTGCTATATTCTGGGTAAAAGCCGTAACGGCAACCTTTCTTTCATGGACCTCAAGGTACTGGGTCGTTAATGCAATACTTATGGCATTTTATGCTGTCTCCGACCATTTCCTGATATTTGCCAGGCAGCTTGTCACCTGGATCATGATGATCATAAGCCCCACGCCCGGAGGCAGTGGCTTCGCTGAAGTTATACTTGGCCGGTATATCTCAGATGCCATCCCGGCCGATCCGGCATATACGGGAGGCATTGCCCTTGCAATTGCAATCATCTGGAGAATAATCAGTTACTATCCGTACCTGATAATTGGAGCTTCAATTATTCCCGGCTGGCTGCAGAGAAAATTCAAAAATCCACTGTCAAAAAAGAAATAGTTTTCATAACTTCGTTTTTTCTAAAACCGTAAATATTACCAAGATCATATGAGTGAGGAGATCCTGAAGGCACTAATGGAATTATTTGCGCTTATTGTCAAGCAGGACGGAGGTATGATCATGAATGAGCGGGAGTATGTGTCAGATTTTCTGAACAAGCAGCTGACAAAGGAAAGCGTCAGGGAATATCTTTCTCTTTTCGATGAACATGCCGGGCCGGTAAGGGAAAAATCTGCTGAAAAGGAGCCTGTTGCACCATCAGTAAGGGATTCCGTAAAAATCCTTGGAATATGCAAGAAGATCAACCACACCCTGAATCAGGAACAGAAGGTTGTTGTGCTTGTAAGACTTTATGAACTGGTAAATGCAGACAGGCGGTTCACTCTCCAGAGGATGAATATTATTAACACTGTCGCTGAAGTTTTTAGAATTTCACCTGACGAATTTGCAGCAACAGAGCAGTTTGTCAAAAATAATGAGCCTGAAAATCTTTCCAATCCTGCAATTCAAATTCTGACTCCCGGAGATGAAGAATCCGATCTCCGCAAAAGAACGATTACCGGGTATCAGGATGTAAATATATTTTTTCTGAGGATTGCAAGCGTCGACCTATATTTCGTGAAATACATTTCCCGGGAACAGCTCTATCTTAACGGACTCCCTGTCAGATCAGGCCAGGTTTACACTTTTGCAAAGGGAGGATCGCTTAAATCATTGCAGGGTCACGCAATTTACTATAGTGATATCAGTTCAACATTCCGTTCCGAGCATATCATCCATAAGCTCTCCTTTACGGTCGAAAACCTTTCATTTGTCTTTAAAGAAGGTATTCCTGCAGTTGATAATGTAAGCTTTTCAGTTGAGGAGGGAAATCTGTTAGGTATAATGGGAGCAAGCGGATCAGGCAAAACAACCCTGATGACTCTTTTAAGCGGAATTCAGAAACCGACAAGCGGAAGTGTCATAATAAACGGTCTTGATATATTAAAGGATAAAACTTCACTTGAAGGAGTCATGGGCTATGTTCCTCAGGATGACCTTCTTATTGAAGATCTGACTGTCTTTGAAAACTTGTATTTTGCTGCCCGTCAGTGTTTTAAAGATAAAAGCAGGAAGGAAATAATTTCGACTGTCGAACAAACCCTGATGAACCTGGGGCTGCTGGAAAAGAAAAACCTTAAAGTGGGCTCCATGCTTAATAATGTGATCAGCGGGGGCCAGAGAAAAAGGCTGAATATAGCATTGGAGCTTATCCGTGAACCGCTTATATTGTTCCTTGATGAGCCTACCTCAGGACTCTCCTCAAGAGATTCGGAAAACCTTATGGATCTTCTCAGGGACCTTACTCTGAAAGGCAAGCTTGTTATTACAGTCATTCACCAGCCCTCATCGGAGATATTCAAGATGTTCGACAAGGTGATTATCCTAGACAACGAAGGGAGCCTGTCCTATTTCGGAAACCCTGTCGATGCAGTGATCTATTTCAAGACGCTTGACGCACAGATAAACGCGAACCAGGGTGAATGTCCTTCATGCGGAAACGTTAATCCTGAAACGATCTTCAACATCATTGAAACCCAGGTTATTGATGAGTTCGGGAAATATACCGAGAAAAGAAAAGTAAAGCCACAGGAGTGGGCAACCCTGTTCAAACAGAAGCATCAGCTGGTGAAAGTACCTGAAGTAAAAGAACCTCCTCACAAAACCCTGCAGAGGCCCGGTCTTTTAAGACAATTCCTGATCTACCTGTCAAGGGATACAAGAAGTAAAATTGCAAACAACCAGTACGTCTTGCTGACTCTTCTTGAAGCCCCGGTCCTGGGATTTATTCTTTCATTCATAATCAGGTATATTCCTGATCCGGATTCAAGTGTTTACCTGTTCTCTGAAAATGAAAATATCCCGATATATATTTTCATGAGCATTATTGTAGCTCTTTTCCTGGGGCTGACAATAAGCGCTGAGGAGATATTCCGTGACAGGAAAATACTCAAGAGGGAGCGCTTTCTTAACCTTAGCAGAACCAGCTATCTTTTTGCGAAGATCACTATACTTATCTTCATATCCGCTTTACAATCTGCAATATTTCTTGCTATTGCGAATCCGATACTGGAGATCAAGGGTATGTTTCTTCAGTACTGGCTTGCCCTGTTTACAACTGCATTTTGCGCTAATATGCTTGGACTGAACATATCAGCTTCATTCAATTCAGCCATTACCATTTATATAGTAATTCCACTTCTCATCATCCCCATGATGGTCCTCAGCGGAGCAATGTTTTCATTCGACAAGCTTAACAGGACGATCGGGAATGTTGAAAAAGTTCCGCTGATAGCAGAACTTATACCGACCAGATGGACATATGAGGCTCTCATGGTGTCACAGTTCAAGGATAACAGGTTCAGCAGGCAGGAATATAACAGGGAAGGTGACACATATTACATTCTCCAGAAAAAGATCAGCATAGCAGACTTCAACAAGGTGCACAGGATCCCTGAACTGATCAGGGCTCTTGAAACATCCCTGGCTGAATACAAAATCAATTCAGTTAATTATCCCGGCAGTGAAAAGCTTCTTCCTGATAATCAATCCGGGAAGTTCAATAAGCTTCAGCTTCTTAAAAATGAGCTTTCTAAAATGGGGGAAATATACAACATACCCGGATTCAGGTACATTGATAACCTTGCTCCATCCGCATTTAATCCCGAAATTGCCGACTCTCTCAATGTTTACCTGAAGAAACTGGATGAGATATTCAGTATTGCATCCAATTCAGCAAGCGATAAAAAGGACAGGTTCTACAATCTCAATCAGGCAAGCCTCAACCAGCTAAGGGATGATTATTACAACTACAAGCTGGAGGAGATCGTAACAAAATACTATGAGCGGAAGAAAGTCCTTTTTTATAACAACACAATTGTCCAGAATATTGATCCCGTCTATCTTGATCCTTACAAAAGAGGTCTTCCGGGCTTCAGAGCTCATTTTTATGCTCCGGCAAAATATATTTTCGGGATCCGGACAGATACTTTTGCTTTTAACATAATCCTGGTACTGCTGAGCACTGTTTTGCTGTATCTGGCACTGTATTATGAACTTCTTGCAAGGGCAGTGAGATTCTTCGAGAAATTTCATATCCGCAAGCGGATATTTAAGAGATTAAAACTTAATTTTTATATTTTTGTATTAATTATTGTTATTGCTTCATCCTTATGAAAGGAAAACTATTTTTGTTATTACTGATAGCAGCATTTGCATTTTATTCCTGCAGGAATGCGGCAAACAAATCATCAGATTTTATATTCCCCGAAGCAGATTCAATACCGGTCGGAGAAGCTGAAAAACTAAGTGCAGAAGCTATTGCCGAGATCTCAAAAAATATTTCATCTCCTGTTGAAATAGCAAACCTGCTTCAACTGCTGGAGGTCCCCTTTTCACCCGAATACCTTGCTTCCTCAGTAGATGCAAATAAACAGACGACTGCTTTCGACAAAGCGTTTGCACTTGGAATTCTTGGCGCTGACCTCGGGTATCTTAATATGTATGAAAAGACAGGAACATCAATTGATATTCTTTCATCCATCAGGAAGCTTGCCGAAGGCATCAGGGTTGGCCAGTATTTTGATTTTGAGACTATTAAGAGACTCTCGCTGAATAAATCGAATCTTGATTCCCTTCTGTTCCTTTCAATTGACTCTTATACGCAGATCGATCAATACCTCCGGGATGATGACCGCGGATACCTTTCATCTTTGATGATCATCGGAGTCTGGACAGAAGCTCAGTATCTGGCAACACAGGTGGTGAAAAGGTATCCTGACCAGATGCTTAAAGACCGGATCGGCGAACAGAAAATTATCCTGAATGATCTTATTCTGCTGGCAAGTCCCTACTGCACCAGGGATACGGAATTCAGTACCCTGTGCAAAGATCTCCAGAAAATAAAGGAAAAATACCGGGAGATAAGGATCACCTATACTCTTGGTGAACCAATAAGTGTTGAAAAGGACGGCGGACTGGTCGTTGAACAGACCGAAACCAGTGTTGTTGAAATGACTGAAGAACAATTATCCGGTATCATTGACGTTACCAAAGAAATTCGCGATAGGCTGATTTTAAATAATTAGTATGAAAAAATACTTTATCACACTGTTGCTGTTATTTACAACCGGAGTACTGGTAAATTGCCAGACGACTGACCCCCTTGTGAGCAGTTGCATCTCAAATGCAGGACCAAATGCCAAGTACCTTAAGGATTTCCGGATCCAGCTTGGCAAAGCGGCATCTGCCGGGGAATTCAGGTATAAAGCACAAATGTCGCTCTGGAAGAATACAAAATACCGGTTCACGATGTGCAATTCCGAAGGTTCGCAGGGTAAGCTCATTATGAGTATTAAGGATGATACCAATAAGCAGATTCTTTCATCCTTCGATCAGAAAACCGGCAAAACTTATCCTTACATTGATTTTATATGTAACAGAAGCGGCATATACCAGATTGGATTTGATTTCACCGACGGACAACAGGGATCCGGTGTGGGAGTCGTCTCTATGGTCAAATGACCGCGTCAGAGGATATAAAATATCTGCAACAGAATTATCAGCAAAAAGAAACCTGAAAATATTATCTCAGGCAGGATCTTCTTCCTTACAAATACAAAATAATTAGCAATAATGTAGCTGGCAGGGATGCCTGTTATCCATATTATCTCAACTGAAACAGACGGAAGCGAAAAGTATGAAGCCAGCGACAGGAATAATGCCCATAAGAGCAGGAAAAATGTTTTACGTGATTTTATTTTTTTGGAATTCATCTGCATCAGAAGAAAAACTATGCTGATAAGAAAGATCAGACCTGAAAAGATCAGGACAATTATTATCAGCCTTGAGAAATAATATCCCGGAGTTTCTCCAAAAAGATTGCTGGTTATGTCCGACAGAAATGCTCCGATGTCCTTCCCTAATACATAATAAAACCCTATCACCAGAAAATACGGAGTGATCAGACCAAGAACCGAAATTGTTATTTCTTTTATATTTCCTGTTCTCAGAAGGGCAATTCCTATTATCACAAGGAGGTCAAACCAGATCACATTAATATAAAAGAGGCTTCCGATACTTATCAGTATACCGGCATCAAAAAAACTGAATGCCGTACCTGGTTCCCGGTAAGTTTCCATAATTCTCATCACAGCGAGCATAAGAAAGAGTGCTGCAGGAAGAACGGGATTCAGGAGCTGGTATTCCGGGAAAATTGAGCTGAAAAGGATGTAGATAAATGCCGGCAAAAAAGTTCTTTCATTGATAAAAAAGACAGAAGTGTTGAAATAAGTGAGGAGAAAGACCATTACCGAAACGATCAGGAAAGAGAAGATTACTCCCGCTAAAGGATGATTCCCTATCAGGAGCCTGATCACGCCATAAAGAGGCATCGGGCTGGTTTCATAAATTGCCTGTCCCGGCATCTGAGGATCCAGAAATGCACTGATCCATAGAGCTACAAAAGAGACAGCTATCATAAAAATAACCCCGGGTCCGGTTCCTTTGAATAGCCTTAGTAGCATTTCTCCTGAAGATCAAATCCGATATCCGTTCTGTAATACATATTATCGAATGACAGAAGGCCAGCATTGCTGTATGATCCGTGCAGGGCTTCTCTCATTGTTTTTCCCCATGCACTGACAGCCAGCACCCTTCCGCCTGAGGTAACCACTTTATTATCTGATTTTTTTGTTCCGGAATGAAATAAAACACAATCTTTTGTATGTTCCAGCCCTGAGATTTCTTTTCCTTTCTCATAATGCCCCGGATACCCGCCAGACGCTATCATCACCGTTGCGACATATCTGTCATCAATCTCAAATAACCTTTCCGATAAATTGCATTCTGCAACTCCCTCCATGAGCTCGAACAGATCTGATTTGATCCTCGGTATCGTCACCTCCGATTCAGGATCGCCCAGACGAGCATTGTATTCAATAACAAAAGGGTCCCCGCTGACATTCATCAGACCGAAGAAAATAAATCCTTTGTAATTTATCCCGTCATCTGATAATCCCTTTATGGTCGGGTCAATTATCCTTTGCTTTACCTTCCCCATAAATTTGAGGTTTGCAAAAGGAACCGGAGAAACTGCACCCATACCTCCTGTATTAAGACCCGTATCCCCGACTCCGATTCTTTTATAATCTTTTGCTTCCGGCAGCAATTTGTATGAAAATCCGTCAGTTACAATAAATACTGATAATTCAATCCCTTTCAGAAACTGTTCAATCACGACTTTCTGTCCTGCTGTTCCGAATTTTCCATCCAGCATTGCAGTGATCTCTTTTTCAGCATCAGTCAGATTATCAATTATCAGCACCCCTTTCCCCGCTGCAAGTCCGTCAGCTTTAATAACATAGGGAGGCTTGAATGATTTCAGGAAATCTGAGGCTTCATGAATATTCGACTTGTCGAAGCTTTTATAAGGTGAAGTCGGGATATTATGTCTTGTGAGGAAATCCTTCGCAAAATCCTTGCTGCCCTCAAGTCTTGCAGCCGATTTATCAGGTCCTATGACTGGTATATCCTTAAGAAAATCATCGCTCAGGAAGAAGTCGTGGATCCCTGCGACAAGCGGTGCTTCCGGACCAACAATCACCATCTTTATTTCGTTATCCCTGACAGCTTTTTTCACTTCCTCGAAATTTTCAGGATCAAGAGGCAGATTTGTACCGGTTTCAGATGTTCCCGCATTGCCGGGCCCTATAAAGACCCGGCTGACTTTTTTACTCTGACTGAGTTTCCATGCCAGGGCATGCTCCCTTCCACCTGATCCGAGAATAAGGATATTCATTTTTCAGAAAATAATAGTATTCCAAAAGTAACATTTCAATCTGAAAAACAAAACCTGGAAATAATCAGACAGTAGTGATGATTTTAAACAGCCACTTCAAACCTGTAACCTTTATAAACTGAACTCTCAATGAATTCTTCCAGAAAATATTTGCAGGTTGAATCCGGAGTGTCATGCAGGACTATAATGGCACCCGGGCGTATTCTCCTGTTCAGCAAACGCAACGAACGTTCCGCTCCAAAGCTCTTATCAAAATCATATGCCATAATATCCCAGAAGATTATTTTACAGGTTTTACTTATTTTGAGATACTGGGTCAACCGCAGATGGCCGTATGGAGGACGAAAATATCTGTATGATGTGATCCTTGCAGCGTTTTCTGAATCTTCACAGTATTTTCTGACTGAAGTCTTAAATCCGTCCAGATGGCTATAACCATGGTTGCCGATAATATGCCCCTGGTTTCCTATTTCAGCAATAAGGTCCGGAAATTTTTCTGCTGCTTGTCCTGTGCAAAAGAAAAGAGCCTTAACATTGTGCTCATCAAGTATTTTCAGCACGGCAGGGGTAGATCCGGGATCCGGCCCGTCGTCAAAAGTCAGGCACAGGATCCCTTCTTCAGTCTTTATCCTGAAAATTGCCTGAGGATAAAGACAGCGAGATAACAACCATGGCCTGAATAGCCTCATAGATATTTAGTTCCCGGAATAAAGTTTCCCGTAATAAAGATTCATCATTGGCGCTATCCTGCTCATCAGAGAGTCATCCTTCAGGCTTATTGACACGTTATAAATATCGAGCAATGCCTGCATATTGATGCCTGTTGGATAATCGAGGCCAAATCTCTCTTCAGGGCTCAGGCTGATGGCATAATCAAGATATTGCTTTGAATAATCAATAATATTTGAAATAAGTTTTTCTCCTTCTTCCTTTTTCCCTGCCCGTATCAGTATTTCTGCCAGGCCTATTGTAAAAAAGTCGTCAGGCATTTTATCGGATGGGACTATTTCAAGGCCTTTATAAGCGACTTCAACAGCTCTGGCCGTATCGCCCCTCTGAAGAAACTCCCTGCCAAGATTACCGAATATTCTTCTGAAATTGCTGAACATCCTTTTGTTATTCTCATCAAGATATACTGAAGGATCAGCAGCATTTCCCCATTTGAACTT
>CAYNGW010000080.1:0-9176 GCA_964396955.1 uncultured Rikenellaceae bacterium
AGCTCGTTGGGCTCATAACCCAAAGGTCGGAGGTTCGAATCCTCCCTCCGCTACACCGAAAAAGCCAGGTGCAAAAGCACCAGGCTTTTTTTATTTATGGCCTTCAGTCCCGCATGCGGGACTGAAGGGACAGAAATAAAAAAGCCTGTAGCTCCCGCCTCAGCGGGAGCAAGGCTTTTTCGGCGTTTAGCAATCCCCAGAGGATCATGAACGAAGTGAATAATCCTCCCTCCGCTACAAAAAAAAGCCAGGCACTAAGTGCCCGGCTTTTTTATTTTCAGCACGACAACAGCTTGCTGGTCGGAGTGATGGAAAATAAAAAAGCTATTGCCACGCGCAGCGTGGCTGGCTTTTCTTTGTCAGGCACTCCATAACAGGATCATGAGCGAAGTGAATAATCCTCTCATTATTTCAACATCAGGGGTGCCTCTTTTGGTGTTAAACCACTAAAGAGTATCATGAAATAATCCTTTCTGGAATATAGAAATCTTCCCGAGTAAGTTTGCACTTTTCAGCAATTGTCCTGCAATAGTTCAGGCGGCCAGCAATCTGATTCCGTGCATCGGAACCAAAGGTAAATTTCAAGCCCAAAGTTTTAGCCTTGAGAATAAATTCTTCATGGGGCGTATGTGCCATATCGTTTATTTCAATAGCGATATTTCTCTTTTTCAGAGCTGATAGTATTTGTTGCATGCGATCCTCAGTCCAAAGGGTGTAGTAATCACGTGCTATACAAACCGGAAGAAAGAGCGGCCAACCAAAAATGTCGATTGGTTCATTAGTGAGGATCTCCATTGTATAAGCCATGTATCGCTCCATAAACTCATCAGTGTCTTGCACATAAGTATCAAATTGCCAGATAAACAGGGTCTCTCCGTTTCCCATCGGCACTCTTTGCGGATCCATGAGTATATAATCAACCTGTGACAAAACTTCAGGAGAAAAAGCTTTTGACCATCCGAGACTGATTGGTTGAAGTCCGATATAAACAGGATATGGCCGTAACTTATCAATGTATTTCTTCAGGTCATCGTCATTCCTGATAGCCCATTCAGCAGGATGTTCAACTATTCCAAATTGGATATTCGTTCTCCTGGCAATGTCCATAATGTTACTGATAGTAAAGTTGTTTGTCATATGAACATGCAAGTCTACAAGGGGGAAATCGTTTTCATCGCTCAAATTTACATTTCTGATAAAAGGAGACATAGTCAGCATCCCGCCGGCGATGCCAGCATTTTTAATGAAAAGTCTTCGTTTCATATAATTGATTTTTTAGTCTCTTAAAGTTATGAAAGACATTAATACAAGTCAAATAAGAAATTTATCCGGGAACTCTCCCGGATAGATGATTTATAAAGCAATCCTATCAACTATTTAATTGATCTTAATTTTTGATTCACTGAAGTGTCAATCGCCTCCGAACAATACGAACATCAGAGCTGCCAGCGCTGCACCGACCATAGGGCCTACAATCGGCACCCAGCAGTATTTCCAGTCACTGTCTCTCTTATTGGGGATAGGCAAAAGAAAATGCATGATACGCGGTCCAAGATCACGTGCGGGATTGATTGCATAACCAGTCGGTCCGCCCAGCGAAAGCCCTATTCCAAGAACAACAATTGCAACCGGTAAGGCATTCAGCGCTCCAAGTCCTACTTCCGGTTCAGCCATATAGAGAACAGCAAGGGCAAGTACATAAGTGCCTATTATTTCAGTTATCACATTGTACCAGTAACTCCTGATATTCGGCATAGTGCTGAACACTGCCAGCTTGGAATCTGCATCAGCGGTTGCATCAAAATGCTTTTTATAAGCCAGCCATACAAGTCCGGCTCCGAACATCGCCCCCAGCAACTGTGCACTTATATATAATGGCATCAGTGAAGCTGAGAATTTGCCTGCAAGCACAAGCGCCAGCGTTACTGCAGGATTGAGGTGAGCCCCGCTGACAGGAGCTGCAATCAGAACTCCTGTAAAGACACCGACTGCCCACCCGAAGGTTATCACTATCCATCCGCCATTGTTACCTTTTGTCTTGGAAAGAAGAACATTTGATACTACACCGCCTCCGAAGACGATGATCATGGCGGTACCGAAAAATTCTGCAAAAAACTGGTTCATATCTTTGTTTGTTAGGTTATTGCTTTGCCCACCGTAGTCCCGAGTACTCGGGACGGAGGTGGGGTTATTAGTTAGTATTTGTTGCTGGTTACTTGTTGCTGGTTGCTGGTTTCTTGTTCCTTTTCCGGTAGCCGGTGGCCCTATTTTTCCGCCCATGATTCAGCCGCCTTTATTGCCCTCTTCCAGCCTTTGATCAGGGTAAGTGTTTCCTTAGCTTCAATCCCTGGAGTAAAAGTCCGGTCTACCTGCCATTGCTTTCTTATCTCTTTCAGATCAGCCCAGTAATTCACTGCCAGGCCTGCCAGATAGGCTGCTCCGAGGGCTGTCGTCTCTGTTATTTTAGGCCTTACAACTTTTGCCTGCAGCAGGTCAGCCTGGAATTGCATCAGGTTATTATTAACAGTAGCGCCTCCGTCAACCCTTAGTTCCTTTATATCTATTCTGGAATCCTTTTTCATTGCCAGCAGCACTTCAAGCGTCTGGTAACAGATGCTGTCAAGTGCAGCCCGTGCAATATGAGCGGCTGTCGAACCACGGGTGATACCTGTAATTGTACCGCGTGCATGCTGATTCCAGTATGGTGCACCAAGTCCCGCGAACGCGGGAACGAAATAGACTCCTTCGCTTCCTTTTACCGAAGCGGCCAGCTTTTCAACATCTGATGATTTTTTAATGATCCCCAGCGAGTCGCGAAGCCATTGCACAACTGCCCCTGCAATAAAAATGCTACCTTCAAGAGCATAGGTGGTTTTATTCCCTATCTTCCATCCGACAGTTGTAAGAAGCCTGCTTTTCGATTCAATAGGCTTTGTCCCGATATTCATCATCATGAAGCATCCTGTTCCATAGGTATTTTTAACCATGCCCGGATCAATGCACATCTGTCCGAAAAGCGCAGCCTGCTGGTCGCCGGCAATACCAGCCACGGGAACTGAAGTCGGGAATGTTCCGGCAGTCTTGCCGTATATCTCACTCGATGATCTGACTTCAGGCAATACACTTGCCGGAATATCAAAGATCTTCAGCAGATCATTATCCCACTTTAACGTATGAATGTTGAACAGCATCGTCCTGGATGCATTTGAAACATCCGTTACATGAAGCTTCCCTCCGGTGAGATTCCAGATCAGCCATGAATCTATCGTTCCAAAAGCAAGCTGCCCTTTTTTTGCCAGGTCACGGGCACCTTTTACATTGTCAAGGATCCACTTCACCTTGGTTGCAGAAAAATAGGCATCAATTATAAGCCCGGTCTTTTTCTGTATCTTCAGGGCATAACCTTCTTTTTTCAGCTTATCACAGAAATCGGCTGTACGCCTGTCCTGCCAGACAATCGCTTTATGGATCGGATTGCCGGTTTTCCTGTTCCAGACAACCGTTGTTTCCCGCTGGTTTGTTATGCCGATTGAAGCTATGTCGCTGCTTTTCAATCCCGCTTTGGCTATTGCTTTTTTGGCAACTTCTGCCTGTGATGACCATATCTCAGCAGGATCGTGCTCGACCCAGCCAGGCTTCGGAAAGTACTGGGTGAACTCCTTCTGGGTTGATGCAACCGGCAATCCGTTATGATCAAAAACAATTGCCCGCGAACTGGTTGTGCCCTGGTCAAGGGCAAGAATGAATTTTTTCATATCCTTATAAATAATTCAATACTATTTTTTTATACTCTTCCAGCTGCAGTTCCTTCCATTTATTGTCATACCTGAGTTCTCCAGCCATTATATCTGCAACTGCAGGTGCAATTGCGAGGCTTGCACGGACATCCAGGAACAGAGACCTGGTTCTTCGTGCAAGCATATCATCGAGGGTACGCGGCATCTCGTTCCTGCAAATCCAGACTATCTCAGCTTTAGTATAAGAAAGATTTGAATTAAGCAGTTCTCCAAGAGAAGGTTGTTCGCAGATCATCTTTTCAATTTCAACTGCTCTGGTGCCATATATCTGAAGACGTTTTGCATGTAATGCCGGATCTTGTGAAAATAGCCTGGTTTCCTTTGTCACACACTTCTTCTTTTCCAGCATTCTTGCTTTGATTGCCCTGTCAATTGTCTCTTCAGCCATCCTGCGGTATGAAGTCCATTTTCCGCCAATGATTGAGAGTAATCCTGACGAAGAAATTGTTATCTTATGTCTGCGGGATACTTCCTTTGTAGCTGAAGGATTATGGGGATTGGCTGCCAGCGGCCGTAATCCTGCAAAAATGCAGAGCACGTCTTTTCTTGAAGGCGGTCTGACCAGGTATTTACCTGCTGTTCTGAGAATAAAATCGATCTCCTCATCAAGGGCTTTTGGCTCAAGTGTTATCTTATCAAGCGGCGTGTCAGTTGTCCCGGCAACAACTTTATCATACCAGGGAATTGCGAACAATACCCTTCCGTCATCAGTTTTGGGAATCATAATTGCCGACTGGCTCTGAAGAAAGGAATTGTCAAGAATTATATGGACACCCTGGCTTGGACGTATTGTAGGCTTTGCCTTCGGATCATCCATCAGGTGGATCTCATCAGCAAAAACGCCTGTGGCATTTATAACAACCCTTGCCTTGATATCATATTTGCCGTGCGTTTCAAGGTTTTCGGCATTTACACCGGTTATTTTCCCGTTTTCATCTTTTAAAAGAGCGTGGACTCTGAAATAGTTCAACACAGTTCCGCCCTTTTCAACGCATGCTGATGCGAGTGCTATTGCCATTCTTGAATCATCAAACTGTCCGTCATGATATACAATGCCTCCTTTAAGCTTCTCCGGCTGAAGCAGAGGAAGACGGTTTAATGTCTTTGAGCGATTGATAAAATATGATTTCCCAAGGCTAAGCCTTCCCGAAAGCAGGTCATAAAACTTAAGACCAACCGTGTACAGAATTACATCCCAGACTGTGTAAACAGGGATTACGAATTCCTGGTTTTTAGTAAGATGGGGAGCGTTTTTCAGCATTATCCCTCTTTCATGCAAAGCCTCTTTCACCAGCAGGATATCACCCTGGGCCAGGTACCGGACTCCTCCATGTACCAGTTTTGTGCTTCGTGATGAAGTGCTTTTTGCAAAATCCGATTGCTCTAAAAGCAGTGTCTTATAACCTCTTGTAACAGCGTCGAGTGCAACACCAAGTCCGGTAGCTCCGCCGCCAATGACAATAATATCCCAGACTCTATCTTTATTCTGCTGTAAACCAATGATTAAATCGTTACGATTCATCTGAAATCAGGTCTGCAATTTGTATATTAATGATACAACAAATAAATGATAATTCAATGAAAAGAAACAGAAAATCATTTTAATATAACAGACGTTTAATATTGTCAGGATCACCGTCGTTTTTTGCAGGAGTTATTTTCAGTATCCTGCAGATCAGGTTATATATATCGATATTGTTAAGGCTGTCAAATGAATATCCTTTTTTGAAAGCCGGTCCTGCTGCATAAAAGATTGCATGCATATCTGAGTTTGCATTATCATAGCCATGTGCTCCTCCCCTGTATGATGAACTATCCGGCCTTGTTCCTATGCTCCATGAACTGTCGGCAATGACAACAATTTCCTGGATACGCGGATTCGTTCCGTAATGAAGACGGGCAGGCACTTCAGATTTATTATAAGCCTTCAGTCCTTTGGTCCTGTTCAGAAAATAAAGTACACTATCCTTCTTCCCCTCAGATGCATTAATAGTATACACCGGATTCCCTCCGAACATGGATGCGATCATCCTTTCCGGCACAACGGATCTCAGGTTCACATATCGGTCCGGTGATATCGGCCCCATTCCATGATCTGACAGAACGATCAGATTGATGCGGTCTGAATAAGGAAGCATGGATAATTTCAAACGCAGTACTCCGATAAGGCTGTCAAGCCTTTCAACAACTTTCCCTGTCTCAGGTGATACTGGTCCGTAAGAATGGCTGACTGCATCCGGCTCATCAAAATATATTGTAACAAAACCAGGGCGTTTTCCCGGCGGATATGAGAGCCATTTAATCACTGTATCGATTCTTTGCTCATAAGTTATACTCTCATCATATTTCTTCCAGTATGTCGGATGCTTTCCTTTAACAGGCGCCTCTGAACCTACCCAAAAAAATGACGCTGAGAGAATACCCTGATTCTCTGCAGTTATCCACACCGGTTCGCCGCCGTAAAACGCCGGATTTTCTACAGCTGTCCTGTCACCCATCCTGTAAAAAAGTCCAAGCTCCGGAGCAGGAAAATTATTATTGACCAACCCGTGATGATCAGGATAAAGACCGGTAGCAATCGTATAGTGGTTCGGAAAAGTTACAGTAGGAAAAGACGGGATTAGCCGGTCTGCTTTCACCCCCTCTGCTGCAAGCTTATTAAGATTTGGCGTATTGTAAATCTGGTGGTAATCCCATCTGAAAGCATCCATTGAAACCATTACGACATAGTTCTTATAAGGCTCACGGTTGTCTTTCCTAAATCCAACCAGGAGGATCAGTATTGAAAATAGAATAAATAGCTTTTCAAATTTTCTCAGGTTCTTCATTGAATTCAGTTTTAATAAATCTGCACTTCAAATTTAATTCCTGAATTTGAGGCAGGCAGGTGTTTTCATCGAAGCGGTTGCATACGGCCCTTCATATGGAACCAATAATTCGTTCAGCTTTTCACACTGACTGTTTTCACCGGTTAATTTCAATGTTGTAAGCCCGCCGCCGGGACTTCCCCTGAACTCCATTACTTCATTGAGAGCATATATCAGATCGTATTTCGCCGAAATACAAATATATGAAGGGCTGGGGCCTGCATCTGATTCAGCAATAAGCTCAGGACTTCCGTTTTTCAAATTGAATTCAAAAACAGAAAAACCTTTTGCGCTGCCTTCGATGAATCCTCCTGCAAACAGTTTGGGATTTTCCCTGCATCCTGCACTTAATAATCCAATGGAAAGTATGAGTAAGTAAATTATTATATGTCTTTTATTCATCGAGCCCGAAATCCTACACCTCAAAGCTGTCGCATTCGCGGTATGCCTGTATGGTACGTGCTTCGCCCTCCTTTGAGCGATTGCTT
This sequence comes from uncultured Rikenellaceae bacterium, assembly GCA_964396955.1. Taxonomy (GTDB): domain Bacteria; phylum Bacteroidota; class Bacteroidia; order Bacteroidales; family VadinHA17; genus LD21. The sequence goes on from CAYNGW010000080.1 coordinate 7,153, forward strand.
ATACCATGCTCCATACAGAGTACACCATCATACTTCCGGTTATAAATATATTTAAAAATGTTCTTATAATTTATTTCACCGGTAGTAGGTTCATTCCGTCCCGGATTATCTCCCAGATGAAAAGCGGCTATTTCATTCCAGGCAGTTTCTATATTGGGTATAAGGTTCCCTTCTGTTATCTGCTGGTGATAAAGGTCATCAACAATTTTGCATGATGGCCTGTTAACTGCCCTGCAGATAGAGTATGCCTGAGGTATTCCCGTAAGGAACAATCCCGGGTGATCCCTGAGTGTGTTCAACGGTTCAAGGACAATTATCATTCCGGCCGGCTCGGCAATATCACAGCAATATCTTAAATTATCTATGACATTGGCTGTCTGCACATCCCTGTGTAGTCTTTCATCATATCTCCCGGGAACCATGAGTGCCCATTTGACACCGGTCCTCCTGGCACACTCCACCCCTTCTTTGGTTTTATTGATCAGCATCTCACGGATTTCAGGCTTGTTGAGAACAAAAGATGTCACTGAAAAATCGGCATAAAGCACAAAAGGGCCGAGCTCCATCCCCAGCCGGCTTATCTCATTGGCAATTTTTGTCTGGTCTTCAACCGGCCGGTTCATAAGCCCGTTATCAAACATTGCCCTGAATCCCATATCATGGCAGAATTTGATATTATCTGCCAGGTCCGTTCCGGCATGTTCCCTGAACATTCCAATACCGGGAGCATATTTCAGCTTAAAAGGTGCAATAGCGTCCTGGACTTTCTGCCTCTTTTTTCCGGCTTCGGCTCCTAAAACTGCAGGAGCAGCAAGAATGGCTGCTCCTGTTACAGTTGCTTTTTTTATGAAGTCTCTTCGTGAGTTATTCATAAGTAAATGATTTAGTTTTTATGACTGAGGAACATAAGCTTCTCCGGGGATTGGAACATCTTTAGGCATATCAACAGGACCGAATTCAAATACTTTCGGACCAAGCTTCAGATCTGAGTTCATCATCTCATCCCATGTTGTCTCTTTCCCGGTATATGCAGAGATACGGCCCATAATGGCTGTCAATGTTGAAACAGCAGTATTCTCAAGCTCATTGAATGGTTTGGCGTTACGGATAGATGTTATCATATCAATATGCTCCTGAACATAAGGATCCATCATTTCCCTTGAAGAAGGTTTTCCTTCATCATCAAGGGGATATTCATATTTCCATACTTCAGCACCTGCAAGATCAAATATGGTATCATTACAATTTGTAAATCCCTTTGTTCCCTGGATCCTTTCCGATACATTGGTTGCACAGCCGTTTATCTGGCGGCACATGCTGTGCATATGCATTCCGTTCTCGTACACAAAATCAACGGAGAAATTATCATACTGGTCACCGGTAACTCTCCTGAGCCTTGAGCCCATGCCAACGGCTTTAACCGGATGTGAGCCTGTGAACCAGTTAATTACATCGAGGTTATGAACATGCTGTTCCACGATATGATCTCCTGACAGCCATGTCCAGTTAACCCAGTCACGGATCATCCATTCCATTTCAGTCCAGTCTTTGTTTGCATCACGATGCCAGAGCCTGGACTGGTTCCAGTAAGCATTGGCTCCCACAATATCACCAATTGCTCCGCCTGAAACCTGCTGCCAGGTAGCGACATAGTTACGCTGATGGCGGCGCTGTGTGCCTGTTACAATTGTCAGGTCCATTTCTTTTGCTTTAAGCGCTGTTGCCATAACAGATCTTGCTCCCACCGGATCAACACATACTGGTTTTTCTGTGAAAATATTCTTGCGGGCTGCGACTGCTGCTGCCAGGTGTTCAGGACGGAAGTATGGCGGGGTCGCCAGGATCACCAGATCCACGCCCGAATCAATGACTTTCCGGAAGGCATCAAAGCCGACAAAGCATTTATCCTCGGGAACTTCCTGCCCTTTTTGCTTCAGTATGCTTGCCCTGCAGTTATCAATGCGATCTTTAAAGGTATCGCCTAATGCAACAATCTGTAGGCTGGGACCTGCACTGAGGAAATT
>CAYNGW010000081.1:0-9089 GCA_964396955.1 uncultured Rikenellaceae bacterium
GGAGGAAAAGGAGTGAAGACCATTAATATCACAGAAAAAACCGGTTCCCTGATAGCCCTGAAGGATGTTACTGATAATCACGACCTGATGATCATAACACAGTCCGGCAATATCCTGAGAAGTCCTGTCTCGGCTCTGCGTGTAATGGGCCGCGCAACACAGGGTGTAAGGCTGATCAATCTAAAGGAAAATGATATGATAGCATCAGTGGCATGCGTGGAAGTTAATGAGGATGATGAAGAAGAAAAAACCAGTTCTGATGAAAATAATAAGAATACGGAGGAAAATGGCAAAGAATTTGAAGATTAAATAGTAATGTTATAAATTTGAAAATTATTTCAGACAATTAAACAATAAAAACAAATAATGATGAAAAAATTATTTCTGCTCATTGCAGCTATTAGTATTTCGCTGGGAGCGATGGCACAAAAGGGAAAAGTAACCAGTGCCCTCAGCTTTATTGACCAGGGTGCTCTGGATAAAGCCAAGGAAGCCCTTGACCAGGCCTTTGCAAATGAGAAATCAAAGAACTGGTTTAATACATATTTCGCCAAAGGGAAGCTGGCCCAGGCAGTATATGAGGCTGAAAATCCGAAATTCAGTTCTTATTCCGCTGATCCGCTGGGCGAAGCATATGAAGCTTACGAAAAAGCAATGGAACTTGATGTAAAAGGAGGCATCAAGAAAAGAATCATTACCAATATGATTTATAATTCACTGGCTCTCGATCTTTATTCACAGGGCAGCAAACAGTTTGAGACAGATGAGTTTGAAGGAGCGCTTAAATCATTTGAAACGCAGATCAAAATCACCGAGAGTGATAAATACGCCGGAATTATTGATACAGGAATGTATTATAACGCCGGTCTTGCTGCCATTAATTGCAAAAAATACAATGAGGCCATTACGTTTTTTGAGAAATGCGCTGAAATGAAATACATAGGGATTACTCCGTATTTCCAGATATATGAAAGTATTCTGGGACAGGGAGATACGGTGAAGGCTGAAGCTTATCTGCTCGATCTTCCCAATAAATTCCCGGGTGATAATACAATTACTCTTCAGCTGATCGACTTGTATCTGAAAAGCGGCAAATTTGATGAAGCACTCAAATACATACAAGTCGCAAAGGATGTTGACCCGAACAATTTCAGCCTGTATTTTGCAACCGGCATCATGTACCTTAATCAGGAGAAATTTGATGAAGCCATTTCAGAGCTCACCAGGTCCATAGAGCTTAAACCGGATCTTTTTGATTCCCAATATGGTCTGGGCGCTGCATATATCAATAAGGCAGCAGCTATGATTCTCAAAGCGAATGATATTATGGACGTGAAGGAATACAGCACGGCAGTTGACGCGGCAAATGCCGTATATGCTAAAGCACTGCCTTATATGGAAAAAGCACACGAGCTAAATCCTGATGATATATTTACGATGAGAAGTCTTCAGGAATTATACTACAGACTCAAGGCAAAGGATCCTTCGTTGACTACAAAATATGAAGAGATGAGGGCAAAAGTGAATGCACTTGATCAGAAATAAGCTATAAACCTGTTTATATATAGAAGAGGGATGATGAATGAGCATCCCTCTTTTTTTTCTTCATTGTCCCGGAAGGGTAGAGGAAGTTTGAGGTTGCTGATTATTAGTTATTGGTTTCTTATTATGAAAAGTCTATTTGACATAATATTAATTATAGGCATTTGTGGATAAAAAATTTAACTTAGCTCAATCTCTTGCACAGTACACTTTATTTTTAATTTTATTTCTCCCATATCATCACTCCAACCTTTTGAATGTTAATACTATATTTATTCTTCTTCACAATTTGTGCTATAACCCGCAATAATCGTAATTCCATTCTCTACCTCACAATACATCCCTTCATTACTCTCTTCATAATTTTTTATTGCTTCCTCAGTATCGCATAATTCTATTACATTTCCTGTTATTGTTTTTGGATATCCCTCTATTGTTTGAGTTGTTGCTAATATATGCGTTGTTGTACATATATAACATATTTCATTTTTACATCCTATTGCCCCTATTCCAATTGCTATCAATGCTATTATCAATTTCTTCATACTATCTCCTCCAATTTTATTTATAAACTTTTATATCTGAAATACGTTGCTCGATCTATACTATTCTCCACATTTTATCTATTAAGATAACAAATGAGTGTGATGGCTGTTATATTATATGAATAGTGATTAACCTTAAACATAACATTCCGTAAATTATAAAAACCTATAAAGCCTTGGATTTATCAATATAAATAATGAAATTATGAAAGATAAAGTAAATAAAACTATCACTCGCAGATTATTGTTAGACTGGTTAGGTAAATCAGTTGTTATAGGTCTCAGCAGTGATTTACTATTGTCATGTATTAAAGCAGATGATAATACAGTAAATAATAATACAATTGTTAGTGAATTATCTGATGATCCTGCTATCAATTTGCCCATAGATGAAATTCCCCTCGATAGACTATGGACTGAATTTACTGTAGACCCGCAGAATCTTATCAATTTATTGAACAACTGGAAACTGGTTGTAAATGGACTTGTTAAAAATCCTATAGAAATCACATTTGAAGAAATGCTGAATTTACCACGTAAAGATCAGGTATCTGATTTTCATTGTGTCACTGGATGGTCAGTATATGATGTTCCCTGGAACGGGTTTCACTTGTCAACACTATTTGAATTAGTGGAGCCATTAGCAGATGCCAGTTATATTACATTCCATTCATATAGAAAAATATATTATGAATCTATAACAATGGAAGATGCTTTAAATCCTGCGACAATGATGGCATATGGTATCGATGGTTCTACAATTCCATTACCCCATGGTTTCCCCTTAAGATTAGTTGTACCGTATAAATGGGGATACAAAAGTGCCAAATATGTTTATGGCATTGAATTAACTGACTCAGCCGTGCCGGGTTATTGGGACACAGATGGGGAAAGTTATGATGGAAATGTGCCTGTGGACAGGTTATAAGATCTCTTCAGAGGTATCATTAAATCACTGGGAGAGAAAGGTTTCCTTTTCTTGTTTCTTCCTTTATCCGCTGTATATGCCCCCGTCCAAGTCCCTTAACCTCACATCCCAGTTCAAAATAGCGCCTGATCTTTTCATCCGACAGTATTCCAAAACAGTCGATGATTGCAGCTGGCCGGCCGATGGTCTTTACCACCTCATCAGGATCCAGATGCAGATATGCCTTATGAGGTACAGCGAATATAACTGCTTCCGCGTAATTAATCGCTTTGTTCAGATTCTGTTCGATACGGATTTCCTTTAGTTTTTCCTGGTTACGGAAAAACCTGGCCTTACTTTGTCCCGGTCCCGGAAATGTGTCCTGCTGTTCAAATTCCCACCAGTGCTCGACATATGGATCATGTACACGTATCTCCGCTCCCATTTCAGTAAGCTTTCTGATCACGATTTCCGATCCGCTGTAACGAGTATCACCGACATCTTCACGATAAGCTGCTCCAAGAATCAGGACATCAGCTCCGGCGATTGGCTGGCCCATATTACGGAGTGCATCCCGGGTCAGCTCACTTACATGCAATCCGCGCGTATCATTGATATCAATTGCCATTGGCGTTATTTTGAAGATATCATCCTCAAAACCAAGAATATGCTTATAAGCCCAAAGACCGAGGCCACCATCCTTTGGCAGGCAATAACCTCCTATTCCCGGTCCCGGGAAAATAATGTTACTGTGTGTCGGTCTTACTTTAATGGCTTTAATCACCTTAATGAGATCCACTCCATTACGCTCTGCAAATAAGCTCCATTCATCCAGGAAAGCCAGGACAGTAGCCCTGTAACTGTTTTCAACTATTTTTGCCGTCTCCGATTCTATTGGCCTGTCCATAACTGTCAGAGGATATTTTTCGGTATTTAAAACCTCATTGAGGAACTTTACAACCCGTTCTTTTGCCTTCTCGTTTATGCCGCTGCAAACTCTCCAGAAATCACGGATACTTGCAACATAATTGCGTCCCGGCATAACTCTCTCATAACTATGAGCCAGCAATGGATCTGATTCGATGCCCCTCTTTCTGAAAACTTCCTTCATTATCGGATAAGCAACCTGTTCAGTAGTCCCTGGCGCTACAGTAGTTTCAATCAATACAAGCGCATCGGAAGGAATATGCTCTGCAATTACATGCAGGGAATCCTCCAGGGCTGCCATATCGGTCTCCCCTGACCGGACATTTCCCAGTTCTTTCTTCAAATAATCGCACTGAACATCAACTACCACGACGTCAGCCAGTTTCAGAACATCATAAGTATAGGTTGCTATCAGGGTTTTCTTCTCCTTCACACATCGTTCGATCATAGGGTCAACCTCCGGATCTTCAGCTTTCACAGGAGATACACCACGATTGAGCATAGGTATTTTCCAATAGCTTCGGGCACTGGGACGCTGCATTCCTATCACGAATTTTGAGGGTTGCCCCTTTTTATCAACAGTATCGGCTACAATTGCTGCCATGACGGCACCAACAAATCCAACACCCATTACCACGACAATTTCACGGTTCTTTGACCGTTCCTCATCAACACGTTTCTTAAGGGTTTCAAATTCAGCTTTATAGTCCTCAGGCTTTGGCAACGGAAATTTTTCCCCTCCGGGACTTATTGAGAAATGCTCACTCATGTTGTATTCAGTTTTTAATGTTTAAAATAATTGGCGAAGATAGCAGTTTATCACGGAAATCAAAACAGCTAAGAGATCCGCACAGGATTTACAGTAACAAAATCTTGTATATTTGGTATCTGAAGAAAAACAAGGAAAGAATGAATTACCGGGAACATATCCTCTTTACTCCCTATAAGATTGACAAAGTACTCAGCAACGGATTTGAAATGGCAGCTCTCGCACGGGCTTTAATCAAGGACCCTGATTTTATTAAAAAACTGCAGAACAATGAGTTATCACGCTCTGAATGTGACATTTGAAACTATTGCATTGCTGTCATGTACAGCCGTCAGGCAGCCTGTATCATGAATGATAAGACCATAAGCCAGAAAATAAAAAAGATATTATGCCGAAAAATGGAACGTGCTGAAAAATATGCTCTGGTCACAGGTGCCTCCTCAGGCATTGGCTGGCATATTTCCGAAGAACTGGCAAGGAAAGGCTATGACATTATCGCCGTAAGCAATCAACCTGGTCAGCTGGATGATCTCAGGAAAAAGCTTACAAAGGATTACGGGATCAGCGTCAGTACAATCAATACTGACCTTGCACAGGATAAATCAGTCCGGCAGATTTATGATTTTTGTGAAACGAATAACCTGACAGTTGAGGTCCTGGTCAACAATGCAGGTACCTTGTATTTCGGAGAGGCCATGAAAATTGACTATTCCCGGATGAAATCCATTCTGAATCTGCATATGACCACACCTGCCATGCTCTGCCGTCTGTTCGGAGAAAAAATGATTATACGCCGGAAAGGATTTATACTCAATACATCTTCAATTTCATCCGTAATGCCTTATCCGACAATATCACTTTACGGTCCGACAAAAGCTTTTCTTCGTTATTATACACGGGCTCTCAGAACCGAATTGAAAAGATATGGCATAAAAGTGACCTGCCTGATTCCGGGTGCCACTGCTACAGCCTTATATGATTCCGGTAAATTCAATACTCCTGCAAAAAGGAAGCTTGGTATAATGAAAGAACCAGAGGCTGTAGCAAAAGCCGGTGTGCAAGCACTTTTCAACAACCGCGCAGAATGTACTCCCGGGTTCCTGAATAAGCTGATTGTCCTTCTGGTTCCCCTTATACCTCATTTTATAATCGAAACTATTTATAAAAAAACAAATCTTTTCGATAAGTAATATTCCCTTGACCCGAATGCTGTTTCATGAGGAGAATATGAAAAAGAAAGCGTACATAGTAATTTATTTCATTATTTTCTGGATAGTAATTCCGGGGATACTATACTTCGCATCGCTGGTTTTGGACAAGTCTTTTTTCTCAGGCGGCAAATTACCTTCCGGCACTGTCATTCCGGGTTATATTCTCGGTATCTCAGGCCTGGCGCTCCTTTTGCTCACAATTCACCAGTTTAAACGGTTTAGCGGTGAATTTCCGGTATCTGCCACGCCACCTGCTGAAATTATCCAGCGAGGTGTCTTCGCTATCTGGCGACATCCGATTTACCTTTTTGCATCTGTTATGTTATCCGGCATAGCATTTATAATAAGATCAAAGGCGTTACTGTTCATTGTAATTCCCTTATTTATTCTCCTTGTAATTCTGTATGTTATCCGGGAAGAATCAATACTTATCAAACGTTTTGGCAACCAGTATTTATGGTACAAAAAAAATGTGCCGCTGATCATTCCTCATTCGCATCAGTGGATAAAGATCCCGGGATTTATACTATTCAAGGTTCTCTTCAGACTTAGGGTAAACAACCGCGAAAATATCCCCTCATCCCTCCCATTCATAGTCATTTCCGGTCATCGGCACTACTTTGATCCTTTTTTAATCAGCTATACAATACCTGTCCCGCTGAAACATATTTCAACCTTTGAAATGTTCCGGAGTCCGCTGATAAGGAGAATATTTTCATGGTTCGGGGTCATTCCAAGGAAACGTTTTGCAAAGGATTTTGAAGGAACACAAAAAGTACTATCTGCACTCAGATCAGGTTATTCCATCTGCATGTTTGCTGAAGGGGGTCGTTCCTGGACAGGCAAATTACGTACTTTTAAACCTGAATCAATCCGGTTGCTACAGCATATGAACAGTATCCAGGTAGTACCTGTACGTATTGAGGGAAATTACCATTCATGGCCAAGATGGGCCAATCACCTGACACCCGGGAATATTACCGTGACGGTCGAAAAGCCGATATTTGCAGATAAGGATGCCGATCCGGGAAGGCTGGAAAACGCTCTCAGGAATATTGTTGAACCCAGACAGGAAATTGAGGATACAAAACTGTACCACAGAAAAAACAGAATAGAGAACCTATCCAGGGTAATTTACAGGTGTCCTGTTTGTCTAAATCCTGAAACCCCTGACGAAATTCCTCCTGACGCTTTATACTGCTCCGCATGTAAGAATCTTGCCTTTCTCAGACCTGACCTAAAACTTGAAATCAAACAGCAGGACAGCATTATCACAAAATCAATACCCGAGATTTATGACTATGTAAAAGTCAGATATTCTGATATTTATAATATATTACCTGAAGATTTAATCCACAAGTATTCCCAATATCTGGAGCCTGGTGAAAAATTGATAATTCTTTCACCATGCCAGCTCTGGACTGAAACAAATTCTGTTTTCAAACCATCATTGAAAGGAGTCTGTTTGTTAAGTGATAAAACGATTACAATCACAAACAACAGAGATAAACAGATTATTGCGCTTCATGAAATCAGCGCTGCAACCATTGAAAGCAATTACAAGCTTCAGATTTATAACGAATCCGGTAAAGTTCTTTACCAGATAACTTTTGATAACGAAAGTGTTCTCAAGTACCAGGATCTTCTTGAAGTCATTATAAAAGAACTATATAACAAAAAGATAACCACGAGATAACCAGGGCAATGAAGTTATCGGGATTCAATAAATTCTTCTTTGATATTATCACTGAAAACAATGATTACCTTATTATTTATGTATCGATCCTGAAGGCAGGCAGTTGTTATTATTCAATATTACAGTCTCAGTGCTCAGTCCCCGGCCCATCAGGGAATTATCTGTCAAGGTTCAACGTCAAAACAAAGATCAGATTCGTAAATGCAAGCGAGAATGAAATCTCATTTGCTGAAGGGAAAATATACATCGGTCCTCAATCAATTAAGTTTAATCTGTTGACCTCAGCACTGGGGATAGATCTGGTTTATGAAAATATCAGCCACCCCTCCACACTGTTGAATGACATGGAATTCAGAATATCAGGGCATAACATGCTTACCTGGGAACCACTTCATATCAAGAGCAATGTCAGTGGCTGTATTAAGCATGATACCGGCACGATAACCATCATTGATTCCCCGGGTTATACTGACCTGGTGAAAATAAAGAAAATTCCGCTTAAGATTCCGGCCAGAAGGCTTTTTTGGGGTCGTCTCCATTCAGAAGACATTGATCTTACATTTTCCCTGATCATAAATAAAGACAATAGCACAAATTCAAAGCTGTTTCTGAGGATGGACAATCAAATAATGGAATTTTCAAATCTGGACCTATATATCCAGGAAGAATCAGCATCTTCCGGGTTATCAATCATTTATCCAGGCAGATATAGTATTAATGCAAGGAACGGGACATGTAAGATCTCAATGGAGATCTATGATCAGAACGCTATGATATATAACGAATTCATGGATGTGAATGATCAGGCAGGCCAGTTATTGTCCGCCCTTGTCAGATATATTTCACATGATCCAAAAGGAATCAAATTCATGGCAAAAGCCGATATTATCCTTAAGAATAACCTGATAATTAAGGAGTTTCATAGTCTTCACCTGATCAGTGAATATGTTTGTTTTGATTGGGTGCTTTAATATTCTGAAGTATTTCAGGGTAAAGAGTCCCGACATAAGTATAATCGTCATGACCTGGATAAAGAATAAAGATACAAATTCCACCAGGAAACCTGTGTCTTTTATTTCACAAAGGATTCCCGGAGGTATTCAGGGATTGCAGCTTCAGATATCAGATCTCCTCTCTCTTATTTCTTCCAGCGTTGCAGCTGTGAGATGTGCGAAGTATAAAACCATCTTTTCAAAGGCCCGTAATTCATCTCTTTCAGTTTGCCTTTAACCAAAGCTGTCATTTCAGATGGTTTGGTAAAATTGTCTTTGAATTTGCCTTCCTGGTAACAATAACTACAGTATTTCTGTGTTTTTGAACCATCGGCGTTGGTCCCTCCGTTTCCCGGGTCCTGTTCCATTGGCATTCCGCAACTCTGGCAGAACTTGTCGAATTTTCCCATGATAGTTACTTTGATTAGAAATTAATCATAATTTTTGTTAAAAATTTAATCATTAATTCCGAATAAGTCAAGTATTTTTATAAAAAATTT
>CAYNGW010000082.1:0-9061 GCA_964396955.1 uncultured Rikenellaceae bacterium
CTATTCTGTTTTCAAGCTTGCGTAAATCGATTTTCAGAACATCATGCCCTTTCTTTTCAAAAATTCCCTTCACAACACCATTTAAAAGAACTTCTGCTCCATCGGATCTTTTCTTCATCAATCGTTTTCAGTTAGACATCAAGTGGCAAAAGTACAAACTTTTATCTGTATTTTTGTTATGGATGTCCATTTTTGCAATTTCAGAAAATCATGATCATAGGATCAAATATTGTTTCTTACGAAAGCCTGACATCAACGAATACTCAGGCAAATGTGTTGCTGAAGAACAATGATCTGCCTGAAGGAACAGTAGTCCATTCCGATTTTCAGACCGCCGGCAGAGGCCAGCCAGGCAACAGATGGGAAAGTGAAAAAGGCAAAAACCTGCTGATCAGCATTATACTCTTTCCTGCATCTGTCGCACCCACGGAACAGTTTCTGGTTTCAATGACCCTGTCACTCGGGATGTGTGATTTTTTTGACAGATACCTGACAGGCAGCAAAATAAAATGGCCCAATGACATCTATTTTAAAGATGACAAAATAGCAGGTATTCTTATTGAAAACTCGATAATGGGAGATACAATTGAAAGTACAATTGCCGGGATAGGCCTTAATATCAACCAGGAGAAATTCCCGCGTGAGGTTCGGAATCCCGTGTCGCTTAAAGTGATAACCGGTAAGGAATATGACAGGGATGTCTGCCTGAAGCAGCTGCTTTCTGATCTTGATAACAGGTACAAGCTTCTTCTTTACGGGGACAGGCAAAATATCCGTAATGAGTATGTAAGCCGCCTATACAGGTTCTATGAACCTCATAAATATAAGACAGCAAAAGGAATCTTTACCGGAAGGATAACAGATATTTCAGTTTCAGGAATTCTCAGCGTTGAGGATGAAAGCGGGAAGATCCATGGATTTTCCTTTAAAGAGATCTATTTCGTTCTTTAATATCTTTCCATCCTTTAAACTTTTCCATTTCATCTATCAGTGTCTCAAGAAATCTCTTAATCGGCGCAGCGGCAACCATTTTCAACATGGGATTGATCTCTGCCAGCAGTGTGACAATAATTTCTGCTTTCCCTTCGCTACGATCCATAATATCCATTATAAGAGAAAAATCTTTAACCTGCTGTGTATCACCTTTATAAACAACTTTATTGTACAGGTTTTTTTCAGTAATACAGATATTGACGGTACCTAGTATATTTACCTGAAAGCTGAGGGAATCCCTGTCGGTCTTAAGGTTGCTGAAGGTGTCAGCTGAAATGAAACGCTCAAAATTCCTGATGTCGGTCACAAAATCATAAAATTCTTTTATGTTGCAACCAGGCCTTCCGGTTCTGCTTTTAAATATTGAAATATCAGTCATATATTTTTTACACTCCATACTGAAGGATCTACCCGCCATTTTTTCAGCGTTTCAATATCTTCTTCTGTTATATATCCGGTTTTCAGGGCGGTTTCGATAAGGACAGAATAGTTGCATAAAGTATGAAGGACACATTTTTCAGCAGCAAATGCATCGGATGCTTTTTTAAATTCGTAGGTAAAAATTGCTGTCATCCCGAGAACTTCGCAGCCGGCATCCCTGAGGGCTTTAACAGCATTGAGGCTGCTTCCTCCTGTTGATATAAGATCCTCAATAACAACTACTTTCTGTCCCGTCTGATAATATCCCTCAATCTGGTTCCCAAGGCCGTGCTCCTTGGCGCCGGACCTTACGTAAATGAAGGGAAGCACCATTTTGTCGGCAACCAGGGCACCATGAGAAATCGCCCCGGTAGCAACCCCTGCTATAAGTCCGGTATCCGGATAAAGCCTATTTATCAGTGATACAAATGAATCGCGTATATATGACCTCACCTCCGGAAATGAAAGAGTCTTGCGGTTATCACAATATATAGGGGATTTCCATCCTGAAGCCCATGTAAAAGGATTTGATGGTTGCAATTTAATTGCTTTAATTTGTAAAAGATATTCGGCTATTTTTATTGCATAATCTTCCATAGAAAAGATGTATAAAGTTCATTTCGAAAACAGATTCATGCTCATAAGCCCTGAACCTGACCGGCTACAAAAATACGGCTTATTCCATAAATTTTACGATACCAACGAACTTTATAAAATCATAGCTGATTTCCAGTCAGATACAAAAATCCACGCAATAAACATTTACAGTCCCGACATCAAGCACATCTGGAAGATCTTCAGGATCTATTTCACCGAGGTGGGAGCCGCCGGCGGACTTGTAAATCATACTTCCGGGAGATATCTTTTCATTGAGAAGAAAGGCAAGCTCGATCTTCCCAAGGGACATATTGAGAAGGACGAGGAACCTGAAGCATGTGCGCTGAGGGAGGTTACGGAAGAGTGCGGAATAACCGGCCATACTATTGTAAAGCCTTTGATGCCAAGTTACCACACCTATATATGGGAAGGAATCTCATACCTCAAGAAAACCAGCTGGTTCCTTATGAACTATGACGGGGTGATGGTTTCAGAGCCTCAGGCAAAGGAAGGCATAACAAGGATTGAATGGCTTCTTCCCGAGGAGATCAGTAAAATAAAAAGCACTGCGTGGCTGTCGCTGATGGACCTGATAAATACCTCAATCTTTAGGACCTAAATCTCTTCTCCCTTAAAATCTTTCAGGTTAATTGATGCCGGGACAAATTTTGAAGCATCACCCCCGCTGCGTATTATATCCCGCACAATAGTCGAATTGACAGGCGTGTGCTCCGGGACTGTCAGGAGGAAAACAGATTCGACATCTGAAGCCATGGCTCTGTTTACCTGGGCAATTGCTCTTTCAAATTCAAAGTCAGCTGCAGTCCTCAGTCCCCTGAGAATATATTTTGCTCCATAATTTTTACAATAATCAACAGTGAGTCCCTCATAGTGATCAATCTTTACACGGGGTTCATCCCGGAATACCAGTGAAATCATCTCTTTCCTTGTTGACAGGGAATAATAGCTTTTTTTAAGCGCATTTGCACCTACAGCGATGATTATCTCGTCAAAGAGGCTGAGAGCCCGCTTTACAATGGCCTCATGTCCTATTGTGAAAGGATCAAATGATCCGGGGAATACTGCGATTCTTTTCATTCAAATGTTATTTTTTTCGGATTTTTTACTTTTTGTTTCAGCAGGGAAAGATCAAGCACATCCATAATAGTCTCAACATATTGAAACTTTAATCCTCTGATATACAACTCTTTAATATCCTCAACATCTTTCCTGTTCTCTTCTGACAAGATTATTTCCTTAATGCTGGCCCGCTTTGCTGCCAGGATCTTTTCCTTTATACCTCCGACAGGAAGGACTTTCCCTCTCAGTGTTATCTCGCCGGTCATTGCCAGGTACTTTTTAACCTTTCTCTGAGTGAAGGCCGAGGCGATTGAAGCAGCCATGGTTATGCCTGCCGACGGGCCATCTTTAGGGATGGCTCCCTCAGGGACATGGATATGAATATTCCATTTTTCCGAGAAATTATCCGGAAGGTTCAGCAATGTTGCATTTGCTTTCAGATATTCAAGGGCAATAACTGCAGATTCCTTCATCACTTCCCCGAGGTTGCCCGTAAGAGTCAGCTTGCCTGTTCCTCTGCTTATGCTTGTCTCAACGAACAATATTTCTCCTCCTGCAGCAGTCCAGGCCAGCCCTGTGACCACTCCAGCCTGATCGTTGCCGGAATAAATATCACGTATATACCTTGGCGGGCCCAATGTCTTTAACATTACCTTTTCAGACAGGGAAGCATTGTATTCTGCTCCCGAAGCAATGTTCTTAGCCGTCACCCTCACTATTTTTGCCAGGCGCTTATCTAGTTCCCTCACACCCGATTCCCGGGTATATTTTTCGATAAGCTTCTCCATTATATTATTGCTTATTGTCAGTTGATTTGATTTAACACCATGATTTTCAAGCTGTTTGGGGAGAAGATGCTGTTTTGCTATTTCAAGCTTTTCCTCCACAAGGTATCCGGTAATCTCAATAGTTTCCATCCTGTCGCGGAGTGCGGGACTTACTGTTGACAGCGTATTGGCTGTGGCGATGAAAAGCACTTTTGACAGGTCGTACTCCATTTCAAGGAAATTGTCAAAGAAAGTGCTGTTTTGCTCAGGATCAAGGACTTCAAGAAGAGCAGCAGAAGGATCGCCCCTGAAATCCTGGCCAACCTTATCGATCTCATCAAGGATAAATACAGGATTTGAAGATCCGGCTCTCTTGATATTTTGAACTATACGGCCAGGCATGGCGCCGATATAAGTCTTGCGGTGTCCCCTGATTTCTGCCTCATCATGCAGACCTCCCAGTGACATTCTGACATATTTTCTGCTCAGGGCTTTGGCGACCGATTTACCAAGTGATGTTTTTCCTACACCGGGAGGTCCGTAAAGGCACAGTATCGGAGACTTCAGGTCACCCTTGAGCTTAAGCACAGCCAGGTGTTCCAGGATCCTTTCCTTTACCTCATCGAGTCCAAAGTGATCGTCATCCAGCACACGCCGTGCATTTATCAGATCCAGGTTGTCCTGTGTATATTCTCCCCATGGAAGATCAAGCAGTGTCTGAATATAATTCACCTGGACTGAATATTCTGCAGCGGCGGGATTAAGGCGGTGCAGCTTATCAAGTTCCTTGTCAAAGATGTTTTTGACCTCCTCTGTCCATTTCTTTGATTCTGCTTTCTTCCTGTATTCTTCGATCTCTTTCTCAAGAGGATTGCCTCCCAGCTCATTTTGTATCGTCTTCATCTGCTGATGAAGGAGAAACTCTCTTTGCTGCTGATCGAGATCGCTTTTCACCTTTGACTGAAGCTCATTTTTCAGTTCCAGAACCTGGATCTCCTGCACGAGAAATTCGAGAAGCATCAGTCCCCTGTCTCGTATACTATTGATCTCCAACAGTTTTTGCTTATCCTGTACCTTGATATCGGTATTGGAGCAAATGAAATTAATAAGGTAGGTGTTGTTCTCGATATTCTTTATGGCAAATGAAGCTTCCGGGCTTATATTGGGATTTATCTTGATGATCTTCAGTGAGAGGTCCTTTAATGAACCAACGATGGTATCAAAGTCCCCGCTTAATGATTCCGGCTTCATTTCAGGCAATGTAGTCACCTTAGCTATAAAATAAGGATTATCTGAAACCAGTGTGCCAAGTATCATTCTTTTGCGTCCCTGGATAATGGCGGTTGTTGAACCATCGGGCATCTCAAGGAGCTTTACTATCTGGCCGATGGTACCAACAGGATGAAGATCCTTAAATCCCGGATTTTCTAAGTCAGGTTCCTTTTGTGCGACAGTGCCTACGATCTTGTCATTCCTGTATGCATCCTTAATAAGCTGGATGGAACGTGGTCTTCCAATTGATATTGGCAGCACCACTCCGGGGAAAAGGACTGTATTGCGGAGCGACAAAACCGGGATAGTCTCAGGTACTTCAACATCCTCAAGATCATGATCATCCCCGTCAGCAATAATAGGAATTATATCTCCTTCGCCGTCAAGCATATCCGGGAGCAAAAAGTCATTTACCGTTCTTTTGTATTTCTTCTCCATTTTCACCTTTATTCTTTTCCGCTAACGCGGAATCTTCTCTTCGCTACGATCTCCCTATTTCTTTCTCCTTTAGTATTACCGGGAGTGTCAAATTTACTGAATATTTTAACAAATAAGCCGAAATGGGATTCTGCAATCTTTGTGCCAGAGAGGTCATTCATAAAAAAAGGGGCCTAAATATCAGCCCCTTATCATAATTTCAGATCAATTTTACTTCTCTTTTTCTTTCTCCTTCTCCTTCTTTTTCCCCATGTGATTTTTGTAGCGGTTCATGAATTTATCAACCCTTCCTGCTGTATCGACAAGCTTCATTTTACCGGTATAGAAAGGGTGTGACGTATTTGATATTTCAAGTTTTATAAGAGGATATTCCTTGCCATCTTCCCATTTTATGTTCTCCTTTGACGAAGCAGTCGATTTGCTCAGAAAAGAATATCCGTTTGACATATCCTGAAATACCACCAACCTGTAATTCTCCGGATGTATTCCCTGTTTCATTGCTGTTTGTTTTTAATACCTGCCTATAAAATAAATACCCCATTTCAGGGACTGCAAAATTAATTAACTATATTTAATTTACAAGCAGAATTTAGAAATTCTTAATCTCATCAGGTCTTATCCTTATCCTTATCCGCATTAATTTCCTGATCCTCAGCCATTTCATCCTTGTATCTGGTAAATTTCAGCTTATCATTTATCATATACCGGTATGTAACATGCGTTTTCGCTCTTTTTGCTCCAAGAGCTTCATAGATTGCCAGCATTTTCGGATTATAGTCACCCACCCATGAAAGTTCCATTTCCTTCAGCCATTTTTTCCTTTTGAATACCTGATAAAGCTGGTAAAAAATGGCAGATTCGACCCCTGTGTTCTGGTATGAATGCAAAACACCTCCGGCAATGGCTCTCACCCGCGTTATTTTATGCGTTGTTTTGAAGTAAATGAACCTTATGATATTCCACAGGTTCAGCTTCCCGTTTAATTGCTTTAATATCTGATTCAGGTCAGGCAGCAGTACAAAAAAGCCAATGGGTTTGTCGTTAAAGTATGCAAACCATATAAGTTCTTCATCAAGAACTGGTTTTGCCCTGCCAACTGATTCCTCAAGGAATGCCGGTTCGAGAGGTGTAAAATCTTTCTTTAAATAGATCCAGGTGGAATTGTATATTTCACAGATATCATTAAAGTATTTCCTGTTATTACGTATCTCGAAATGCCTGAAGGAGTATCCAGTCCTTTTGGAGAGCCATTCGGCAATTTTCATAATGCGGTCAGGGAAATTTTCAATCTTCTTATCAGCACCCCTTACAGTTCTGTGGTATGAGTATTGTTCGAAGTAATTACGGAATCCATAAGCTTCAAAATAGTCCCTGTAGTGCTTCTTATTGTATGGCATGCCGAATCCCTGCTGCATAAATCCTTCAACAAGAAGTCCCCAGTAATTATCGTTCTCCCCGAAATTGATCGGCCCATCCATTGCTTCCATGCCACGGGATGCAAGCCATTCTTTCGCAGTATCAAAAAGCATGAATGCAGCTTCCCTGTCTTCAACTACCTCGAAAAAGCCTAATCCTCCCGTAGGCTGACGGTAAGAAGATGATCTCTTATTGTCGATGAATGCTGCAATACGTCCCAGTGTTTTACCGGAATCATCCGTGAGTATCCATCGTACAGCTTCACCGTGCTTAAAGGAATGATTCTTCTCCGGATCGAAATAACCTTCAACCATGGAATCAAGAGGACATACCCAGTGCGGATCACCTTTGTATAATCTTTTAGGGAAATTATGAAATTCCTGTCTGTCACGAGGAGTGAGGACTTCATCTATTTTCATGACATTAACTATCTGATTATCAATATCAAATCATCATAATATCAACATAATGATACAAATATAAAGATTTTTCACCTGAAGACAGGTGCCTGAAGCCTGTTGCCGTTTTATTGAATATCAATTATCCTGTGGTCAATCAGGATAAATAGAACTGCCAAGAGCAGGGAGTAAATAAAGTACACTTTCAAAGGAATATATTCTATGGGTTTTATTTTCATCTTAACCCATACATATCCTATAAGAAAGACTTTGCTTATTGTATATACAGCAAAGGTTGCAAGAGCAACTCCGACAATATTGTATCCCATTTTGATCATCAGCAGGCTTAAAGGAATGTTAAGTGCAAGTTCCAGGATGGCGGCTATGAGTGTAATATGTGTTTTCTTCCTTCCGACTATAATTGTCTGAGGAAAGACCAACCGTGGAATTACAAGCAGGGTATATACAAGGAAAACGTCAGCGCTTTTCTGAAAGTCCGGATTGAAGATACGGGGATAGAACCATCGTGCAAAGAGCATGATCAGCATGGTAACAGGGAATAAAAGATGCATGAGCCTTTTTGATTTGAACTTTATCTTTGCCAGTGATTCTTTCATCCTTGAACGGGTGGAAAATTCGGGCAGCATGGCACTGCTCAGTCCGTTTGCCAGCAGCAATGCAAGCGGGAATTCCTTAGCACCATAGCGGAACCAGGCAAACATTGCAGGATCCTGGTAGACGGCAGAAACTATCACTCCGTCAGTATACTGGGCTGATCCGCTGATAAGTGAAGTAAGGATCAGCGGGGTTCCCAGGTAGAGGTGCTCCTTCATGAATTTCCACGAAACCGTCATTTCGCTGTATCTCCTGAGCAGTATCAGCAGCCATATCCACTTTACTCCGCTGATTATGAGCAATCCGTAAACCGACCATATTATATCCTTTCCGAGAAGCACAGGAACAATAACGAGGATGAGCTGGGCAGTGAAGGTATAGAGCCCATACTGAAGAATGCGGTGTGCTCTGTTATTCAGGAGATAGATATATTCGATCAGGCAGACCGGGCTGCTCAAAAGCATATAAAGAAGCAATAAATTAAGATATGGAACATTCCCGCTTAAATGGAACACTGAAAAACTGCCCTTCAAAGAATGTCCGAGTATAAAAAAGAGCAGGCTGAAAAAACAGAGCAGCAGGAATGCGTTGAATATTTCAGGTGATTTTTCGGTTCCGTTATCCCCTAGTTTCCTGTAGGTTTTGTTGCGGTGATAAAGAGGGAGGAGTGACTGAATGATTCCTGTGACCCAGAAAAAGCTGATGAGTCCGGCAATAAAAAGAAACATTTCCCATTTTCCGATTTCGGCACGTGACAGATGGCTTTTGGTAAGTACAATGCTGATGATCAGGAAAACAGCAAATCTCATCAGCTGAAAAATCTGAAGACCCGAAATATTATCAATGAATTTTAATCTTTTCAAACCTGCACAATAAATTTTCCTGATTCTGCCTATAACAATATATTTCTTAAAAAATTGTCAGGGCAGGCATATTTTTAAAAACGCTCAAAGATAGTAAACCAAAATTTTGTGAATATGAATTTTGGGATTATTTTTGCATCTCATAACACGGTGGATGTAGTTCAGCTGGTTAGAACGTCGGATTGTGGTTCCGAAAGTCGTG
>CAYNGW010000083.1:0-9015 GCA_964396955.1 uncultured Rikenellaceae bacterium
GCTACAGGGTAAAAAACGGTCATCGTCAGAACTTCACCCGGATTGAAATAATCAGCATTAACGGAAAAACCTCACAGAAGAAACCTGCTGTCAGGAAAGAAGCCGTTCATATTCCTGATGAACCGGTTGCAGAAAAGAAAAGCACCGGTAAGAAAGAGACAAAAAAGACTGCAACCAGAAAAGAAAAAGCTGAGACAAAAAAACCTGCTGAGAAGAAAACTGCAGAAAAAAAGACGGCTGCAAAAAAATCGGGTGAAAAGAAATCTCCCAGGGGTAAAGCTTAAAAATCAGAACAGTAAACATAATAAATACCAGTAACTATGGCACACAAGAAAGGAGCAGGCAGTTCACGTAACGGCCGTGATTCACAGAGCAAGCGGCTGGGAGTGAAGCTTTTCGGTGGCAACATTGTGAAAGCCGGCAATATAATTGTCCGCCAGAGAGGTACCAAACACAATCCGGGTCTTAATGTCGGACTGGGAAAAGATCATACTCTTTATGCCCTCGCTGACGGAGAAGTTGAATTCAAAAGAAGAAAGAAAAACAAGACATACGTTTCCGTTAAACCGATAAGTAATTAACCATATATCTCAGGCAATCATACTCCCGAAATTCTTTTCATATAGTGAAAAGCAATTTCGGGAGTTTTTAATACTTTTACTGCGGGCCTTTTCAGCCTGCTTTTTTTATTAATAAATGATTCAAAATGCTTACGATTAACCTTCTCCGGGAAAAAAGAGATTTTATTATTGAACGTCTCAAAGTAAAAAATTTTAATGCAGAAGAGATAATTGACAGGATACTGTCGCTTGATTCATCCCGCCGTGAGATAGTATCAAGAACCGATATGATGCAGGGTGAGATGAACCGGATTTCAAAAGAAATCGGAGCTCTGATAAAAGATGGCAGGAAAAGTGAAGCTGAGGCTGCAAAGGAAAAAACCTACAAGCTTAAAGAGGATATCAGGTCATTGTCAGAGAAGCTTATCCCCATCGATAATGAGCTGAAGAATGAAATATTACGCTTGCCTAACCTGCCCCATGAGTCAGTAACGGGGGGACACGGAGCTGAAAATAACGTAAAGGTGAGGGAAAGAGGAACGATCCCTGATGTTCCTGACACTTTCCTTCCTCACTGGGACCTGATAAAAAAATATGACATAATAGATTTTGATCTTGGAATAAAACTTACAGGAGCAGGATTCCCGGTTTATAAAGGCAAAGGTGCCAGGCTTGAGAGGGCGCTGATCAGCTTTTTCCTCGACGAGGGAATTAAAGCAGGATACACCGAAGTACTGCCTCCGATAGTGGTTAATGAAGATTCCGGTTTCAGCACAGGACAGCTCCCGGATAAGGAGGGACAGATGTATCATGTTACCCTCGATAATTTTTACCTGATCCCAACTGCTGAAGTACCTGTGACAAACATTTACCGTGATGTAATCCTGAGCGCTGACGATCTTCCGATCAGGAATATTGCCTATACGCCATGCTTCAGAAGGGAAGCCGGTTCATGGGGTACCCATGTAAGAGGACTTAACAGGCTTCATCAGTTCGATAAGGTTGAAATTGTTCAGATTGCACATCCCGATCATTCCTATAAGTCTCTGGAGGATATGGTCAACCATGTTGAGAGCCTGGTTGTCAAACTTGATCTTCCCTACCGCATTATGAGGCTTTGCGGAGGGGATATGTCATTCACTTCAGCGCTTACCTATGATTTTGAGGTCTGGTCAGCAGCCCAGAAAAGATGGCTGGAAGTAAGCTCAGTGTCAAATTTTGAATCCTTCCAGGCAAACAGGCTGAAATGCAGGTTCAGGGATAAAGGCGATAAACAAACCCGGCTAGTACATACACTAAACGGAAGTGCACTGGCATTGCCAAGAATAGTGGCGGCAATTCTGGAGAATAATCAGGGTGAATCGGGAATAAAAGTACCTGATGTGCTTGTACCATATACAGGATTTGATATAATTAACTGACCCCCCTGCCCCCCTGAAGGGGGGGTTAAAATCCAATTCAAACCTAATTTGATGGGTGGGTTTTTAGCCCCCCTTTAGGGGGGGTGGGGGGTTTTTAACAATGGAAAAAACCCGTCAATCCTATGTTTATGCCCTGCTGGCAATTTTCTTCTGGTCAACAGTCCCTACAGCCTTCAAGATCAGCCTGGGAGAACTCAATATTCTCCATATGCTGGCAATTGCAACTTTTACCTCGACAATAATCCTGTTCATAATTCTCATTTCAGGTAAAAAAACTGGTCTCATCAAAAGAACTTCCCGCAAAGAACTTTTATATTCAGCACTTCTTGGCTTAATAAACCCTTTTTTGTATTACCTGATCCTGCTGAAAGCTTACCAGCTGCTTCCTGCACAGGTAGCCCAGCCTCTGAACATGATCTGGCCGATAATACTTGTGTTTCTTTCTGTACCGATACTGGGACAAAAAATAAAAAGCAGGAGCTTCATTGCTCTTTTTATCAGTTTTGCGGGGGTTTATATCATTTCTTCACAGGGGAGTTTTTTTGATCAGGTTCATTCAGACCTGAAAGGAGTATTGCTTGCAACAGGCAGTTCATTTTTCTGGGCATTCTATTTCATCCTGAACGTCAGGGATAAGAGGGATGAAGCAGTAAAGCTCTTTCTTAATTTCTTATTTGGTTCAGTCTATCTGATTATAACAATGATAGTTACAGGAGACTGGATTCCTGAAGGATACGGATTCAGGGGAATTGCTGCTGCTGTTTATGTCGGTATCTTTGAAATGGGTATAACATTCTTTTTCTGGCTTAAAGCGCTCCGGATGGCATCTTCAACCGATAAGGTAAGCACCCTGGTATATCTTGCACCATTTCTTTCCCTGGTCTTTGTACACTTTATTCTCCACGAACCCGTTTATTATACAACTCCCATCGGTTTAGTGCTGATCATTGCCGGAATTTGGATTCAGAACCGTAAACAGTCGAAGGGATAAATTATTAACTTTGAATCCGTAAAAGTTTTAATTGATAAATGAAGAAGTTTTTCCCTCTCCTTCTGATTATGATTACCTTATTAGGCTCATGTAAAAAAGATGAGCCTGATCCGGTTACTACCGATGAGATACCGGCCATGGCCAGGGATACTCTGTATTTTATAATGAAACAGTGGTATTACTGGTACAATCTGATGCCTTCCGTTACCAGGGAAAATTATGCCAGTCCTTATGAAATTCTCGAAGCATTGAGATATAAGGAAATCGACAAATGGAGCTTTGTTGCCGATTATGATGAATTCCTGGCAGAGATGGGAGGAACATTTGTCGGACATGGATTCAGGATTGGTCTTGATAAATCATTGAATGCCAGGATTGCAATGATCTATAATAATTCTCCGCTTTACCTGGAAGGGGTACGCCGCGGCTGGATCGTAAAAACGATAAATGGATTTGATATTGCCCAGATACTTGCATCAAATGACGGGGAGGCTTACCAGAATGCTATCGGGCCATCCACGGAAGGGGTGAAAAATGACTTCGTTTTCCAGCGTCCGGACGGATCAGAAGTACCAATTTCTTCCACAAAAATAAGCTTTACCATTAATTCCGTGATATTATATGACACTCTCCATCTGTCATCAGGAATAACCGGTCATCTTGTATTTGAATCGTTCATCAAACCTTCAGAAGCTGAGCTGGAAACAGCTTTCGCTTTTTTCAAGGCAAACAATGTCCAGGATCTTATACTTGATCTAAGATACAATTCAGGAGGATATCTTTACGTTGCACAACAACTTGCAAGCTATATTGCCGGAGATTCAAAAGCAGGTACGATATTTGCCAAACTGTCGTACAATGCTAAATCCCAGTATGCAAATTCCATATTCGCTTTTCAGAAAACTTCAAATCCCCTGTCACTTTCAAGACTTGCTGTAATAACCTCACGCCTGACAGCTTCTGCCAGTGAAGCTGTAATGAACGGACTCGATCCTCACCTGAATGTAGTAAGTGTTGGTGATACAACAACGGGTAAGCCCATGGGAATGAACGGATGGCCCTGCAAAAAGAAATATTACTTCTGGCCTGTTACTTTCAAGATTGTGAACTCAGCTGATGAAGGCGAATATTATGATGGTATTATTCCAACGGAAATCGCAACGGATGATATCACACATGATTTTGATGACCGCAATGAGAAGTGCCTTAAGGAGGCTATCTCATGGCTCCAGACAGGGACTTTCACTGGTAAAGGAGCTGAAGGATTCAGCCGTTCTGCGCAGTTCTCCGAAAAACCGTCATGGATGAACAATGCTTTTGTGATTAAGAAGTAAATAATTTCTATCTGCCGGGTAATTGAAAGCAAAACTTAAAGAGAGAATAATTCTTGGCATTGACCCGGGAACCAGCATTACCGGGTATGGTGTTATCAAAGCAACAGGTAATACTCCCGAACTGGTTACTATAGGGGCAATTGAATTATCTGGATTCAGCGACCATTATCTGAAGCTAAAGCATATCTTCGAAAGGACAATAGGGATCATTGACGAATACCATCCTGACGAACTGGCTATTGAAGCTCCGTTCTATGGCAAAAATGTTCAATCGATGTTAAAACTGGGACGGGCTCAGGGAGCAGCAATAGCTGCAGCTCTTTCACGTTCGCTGCCAATTTATGAATACGCACCTAGAAAAATAAAAATGTCAATAACAGGGCAGGGAGCAGCTTCAAAGGAACAGGTGGCTGCAATGCTTATGCATATTCTCAAATTCAAAGAACCGAAAATAAAACTTGATGCAACTGATGGTCTTGCCGCTGCATTGTGTCATTTCTTCCAGTCAGGTAATCCGCAGGGCAGGAAAGCTTATACAAGCTGGAAAGATTTCATGAACAAAAATCCAAAAAGAGTCAGGTAATACCTGTTATCAGTCAGGAGCCACTGCCAGCGCCACAACACTAACTTTAACGTTTTCTATCCTCAGTAATTCTGTTGCACATGATTCAATAGTCGAGCCGGTTGTTATCACATCATCAACAAGCAGAACATGTTTGCCCTTAAGGTTTTCGATGCCGGTTACACTGAAAATTCCTTCCACGTTGGTCCATCGGTCATATCTTGATTTCTTTGTTTGTGTAGCGCTGACAGTGATTCTTGAAAGTGTTAATGCATCAACAGGCAGGCCTGTAGCTTCAGATATACCCTGCGATATGATATCACTCTGATTGAATCCTCTGATCCGTTTTTTTGAGGGATGAAGCGGGACCGGAATAATAACGTCAAGCTCCCTGGTAAAATCCGAATTCTTAAGCGTCAATCCATAAATCCTGCCAAGCTCATACCCTATGTCCTTGACACCCTTGTATTTAAGATTATGTATGAGATTCCTTATGCGGCTGCCCCTGTTATAAAATGAGAAAGCAGCGGCCTTTTCTATCCTGCATCTTCCCCAGAATAATTTTTCAACCGGATTGCCGGATTCAAGATGATAACCTGTTCTGGGAATAAGGATGTAGCACTCTGTGCAGATTATATTCTCATTTCTTGACAGATGATTTCCACATGCATAGCAAAGCCTTGGAAACAGAAGGCTTATAAAATCGTCCCACAGATCATACAGATAACTCATGCAGCGAGCAGAATTATATCGTAAAATTAAGAATTTATTATTTGAAAAAACAAGTTGCCCAGATTAAAACCGGACCAGGATGTTTATATACATGGAAGACACAGTATTTACAATTTTCAAGAGAAACTGAAATGAGTACAGGATTACTTATCCCTGTATTTATTTTTTACCAGGAAAGATACTTCAGAATAGCTGAATGCTGTAAAAATACCTAAACCATTATTGACATTCGTAATAGGTTCAGACAGAGTACGGGAATCCTGGGTCCTGTTTTCATATAAGTTGGCATACTCTTCATTTACACTATAAACCTTTACTTTATGAATTCCGTATTTTTCCAGCATTCTTGTATTAATTGCATACCTGTCACCTATAAAAGGTTCTGATCTGAATCTGAACATTCCGGAAAGCCTGTTGCCAAAAAAATCAGAATAATCATCATTGCCCATTATAATGTCTCCCGCTGTGGAATCAACACTTTCGATAACAACGTAGTAATAGATGTTATCAGGATTATCCCAGACTATTTCAAGCGAATCTTCTTCGGTTCCGGTAAATTGAGGAGGACCGAATACAGATATTGTATCTATTAAAATTATTATTTCTGCTAAAGGATGTACAGAAGCCTTCTTTGGTACTTTAGTTTCTGAGGTAATTATTTGCCCATTATAATTTATTTCAATAGTATAAATACTTTCTTCCTCTATAGATAAATCGTCTCCAAAGTAGCTATAATAACCATTACCGATATTAATTAATGAATATTGTTGATCATTCCAGAAAAGAGATACTTGAGCATCATCAACAGGAGTATAAACTGTATCTTCTGTTGCAAATGGAAGAGATTTCACTAAATGAATACTATCAACCTTCTCATTCTGAAACAGATATCCTTCAAGGATTAAAAGATCATCAATATCATTGATTGTGCTTTTTTCACAAGATGCAATTATTATAACTAATGATATAATAAGAAATATATTTTTCATCATATTGTTATTATTTGAATCTGATGGTAAACGTAAAATTAGGTGTAATACCAAGATATGTTACATCAGTTACAGTCATTACATTTTCCTGGATACTAAATTCTTTATACCAGATATTTTTTCTGTTATAAACATTAAATATTGACAAGCTAAAGATTTTATCTGCCACCTTGCCTTTCCAGTTATAAGAGGCTGAAAGGTCCATTTTGTGATAATCAGGTAACCGTAAAGAATTTTTTTTACTGACATGGACATAAGTATTTACAGAACCATCAAGCAGAGTCAACTGATACTGATTTACCGGTGCAGTATAGGTTTTTCCCGTAGCAAAGACAAATGTTGCCGACAAATCCCAGTTGCGTAATTTTCTGGAATATACCGATTTAAACTCATGAGTCTGATCGTGTAAAGCATAGAAAGGCTCGCCATAGTTCAAGTCCGGAAATGTATATTTCACTTCACTTAGCGTGTAAGCAAGCCATCCGGTATTCAATCCATATTTCTTTTGTATCATAAATTCAAATCCTTTTGCATAACCATCTCCTGTATAAAACAAATCTTGCCTGTTGGCACCATCACGACGCCCTATGGTTGTACTCCGGGAAGAATACTCAGTCAAACCATACAATTTCTTATAAAATCCTTCTGCGTCAACAAAATAGCTTCCTTTTTCAAAACTAAAGCCGGCAATACAATGCACAGAAGAGCTTACTGAGATCAGAGAATCGTCTGCCATCAACCAGAAGTCCTTGCTCCCCTGTAAGACATCCTCCCGTATAATACGAGTAATAAACTGGTTATATTGACCAGCAGAAACTTTCAGTTTAAATCCATCAATGACTCTGTAGTTTACAGAAATCCGCGGTTCATAATAAATCTTGTTTGTTACATTATAATATGTTACCCTGAAGCCTGGATTCAATTCAAGTTTTTTATCAAAGAGTGTTATTTTGTCCTGCAGGTAAAAGGCTGTCTGAAATCCATGTTGATTTTGATCATTAACTGTCAGTGTATCATTGAATGTTAGCTGATATGATATATTATTATTAATATGTTCAATCCCGAATTCAAAGAAATTCCAGTCGTTCAGGTGCAATTCATTTCTTAATCTGAAACTTAAATCTTTTACATTATTGTCTTCAAATGTATTCGTCCCGGAACCCGTACTAATAGTATTTTCGGTATCTGAAGAAGTACTGGTTTCAATGTCCCTGTTGCTGAAGTAATCGGAGTATGAAACGAAGCATGAACTCTTCATCAGATCATTCCACTGAGTATGCCATTGACCACTGAATCCGGTATTCCCCCATCCGGCAATATCGGTTCGTTCGGTACCTGAAGTTGACGATGAACCCGGGAAACCAAATCCCATATTCATATCGCGGGAATTGTCAAGATTGTCCTTGCCATTATAAAAGCTTAAGGCAAACTGATTCCTGTCGTTAAGTTTCCAGGTTAGCTTGGAATTAAGATCGTAGAAATAAAAACTTGGTTGTTGGGTTATTGTCTGCATCCTTCCAAAACCTCCGGAAGGCATAATTGAAGTTTGCGTACTACCGGAATTATCTGAATAAATGTCAAAAATCTTATTAAAGAGCTTTGTGCGGATAATATCTGTGTAAGAACGGCGTACTGCAACCTGCAGTGAAAGCCTGTCCTTAATTATCGGAATGTCCAGGGCTCCATTCAGGCTCAGGAGACTTAAAGATGCGACTCCGCCAATCTTTTGGAAATCAGCCGGCTTCCCGGTTATTACCATGACACTTGAAGTTCGCTCTCCGTATTTTGCCGGGAAACCGCCTTTTATAAGTTCTATATCATCAATAGCATTTGCATTAAATGCACTGAAGAATCCATAAAAATGATCGACATTATAAATGGTCATACCATCAAATAGAATAAGGTTCTGGTCGGGAGTACCTCCCCTTACATATAATCCTGCTGATGTTTCATTTGTAGCACTTACTCCGGGAAGAAGCTGAAATGATCGTAAAACATCCACTTCGCCCATATTTGGCAGTTTTGCTACCAGTGCCGGGGATATTTTGACTGAACTGGTTTCAGCAGAAACTCTGGCAATTCTTTCTTTTTCGGCTGTTATAGTTACTTCGTTCAGCTGTTTAACATCCTCCTCGATTCTGATAGAATAAAATGCAAAAGATATGTTTGGGTGTAGTTTTTCCTTCCTGATTTTATATCCCACGCATGAGATAACCAGAGTTGATGTATCTGAAGGAACCTGGATTGTAAAAAATCCCTCTTCGTCTGATACCATTCCAATATTTTCATATGCTACATTAATAGTAGCATATGAAACGGGTTCATGATTCTTACCATTTATAATCTGTCCGGACAGTATTATTGATTCCTGTCCTGATAATATATGAGGAAATGAAATTATCATGAATGAGACAATTATTAAGGAT
>CAYNGW010000084.1:0-8910 GCA_964396955.1 uncultured Rikenellaceae bacterium
CACCCCGGAACAGAAAAGCGCCGAGCATGTCACGGATCTTTGTCCTTATTTCTCCTTTCGCTATATCATCAATAGTCTGGAGTACCGTTTTTGATCCGTCAAGCAGCTCGTCTTGGTTCTGGGCATAATATCCGATCCTGACATTGTGACCGATCTTCAGGAATCCTTCATAATCGAGTTCCCCGATGATGATCCTTGAGAATGTCGTTTTGCCTTCGCCATTCCTTCCTGCGAATGCAACCTTCTCACCCCTGAGAACCTTGAAATCAATTTTCTTCAGCACATTGAGCTTTCCGAAACTTTTGGAAAGTCCCTCCGCTTCAACCACCGTTGTACCTGAACGGGGTGAGAGCGGAAACCTCAGGTTCATAGCGCTGTTGTCTTCCTCATCAACCTCAAGGCGCTCAACCTTGTTCAGCTGTTTGATCTTTGATTGTACCTGAACGGCTTTTGCGGCCTTGTAACGGAACCTCTCAATAAATTTCTCGGTATCCTCAATCATCTTCTGCTGGTTCCTGAATGCAGCAATCTGCTGTTCCCTTCTTTCTTTTCTCAGTTCGATATATTTCGACCAGGATGCCCTGTAATCGTAGATATTGCCAAGTGAGATCTCAATTGTCCGTGTGGTTACATTATCAAGAAATGCCCTGTCGTGTGAGACTAGAACCACAGCCCCCTTGTAGTTGGCAAGAAAAGTTTCAAGCCACTGAATTGATTCAATATCAAGATGATTTGTCGGTTCATCAAGGAGAAACAGGGAAGGTTTTCTGAGAAGCACTTTCGTAAGCTCAATCCTCATCCTCCAGCCCCCGCTCAACTCCCGTGTGGGTCTGTCAAAATCCTTCCGGTCAAATCCAAGCCCTGTAAGGGTTTTTTCTGCCTCGGCGAGATAATTGGTTCCGCCGAGCATTCTGAACCTTTCTTCAATAACTGTAAGGTAATCACATAGCTTCAGGTATTCTGCAGATTCGTAGTCATTCCTTGCTGCAATTTCGGCACTGCAGCGTTCAATCTCTCCGGAGAGTCCTGTGATCTCGGCAAATGTTGTAATAACCTCATTCATTATGGTTGTGGTATCATCAACCTTCATCTGCTGAGGAAGATATCCGATTGTCACATCCTGCGACATATCAACCATCCCCGATGTAGGACTCTGAATGCCGGCTATCAGATTGAGAAGAGTTGACTTTCCAGATCCGTTCTTTCCGGCAAGCCCTATGCGGTCCTGATCATTGATGAGGAAAGAGATATTAGTCAGCAGATCAAAGCTTCCAAATGATACCGAAAGATTCTGAACCGAAACCATACTGAATTAAACTGTGGCAAATATAGAAAAAGTATGGCAGCCTTTGAAGCAGTGAGTATCTCAATATGAACTATCTTTGCACGGCAACTAGTGCAAAATCCTTTGTGTCCCTTTGTGGCTAGAAGATAGTTTAACCACAAAGGATCACGAAGGATAATACTAAGTAACACAAAGGAAGTCCTTGTATTATGCGTAGAAAAAAAGAACTGCCTCTGCTTGAGAAAGTCAGAATTACCGACATAGGATCGGAAGGAAATGCCCTGGCCAGGGTGAATAACCAGGTTGTTTTTGTACCGATGCTTATACCGGGTGATGTTGTTGATATCCGGGTTATAAGGAAAAAAAAAAGATACCTTGAAGGCAGTGTTGTCAGGTTCCATGAGTATTCCACCGACAGGATTAAACCGGTATGCAGACATTTCGGAATATGCGGGGGATGCAAATGGCAGCATCTCCCATACCATCTTCAGCTGCATTATAAGGAAAAGCAGGTGGCGGATAACCTGACCCGTATAGGGAAAGTAGAGTTGCCGGCCGTCAGCCCGATAATCGGATCAACTGAGCTGTTCATGTACAGAAATAAGCTGGAGTACGCATTTTCAGATAAACGGTGGCTGACAAAGGAAGAAGTAAACTCGGACCATGATTTTGAAAAGGAGGATGCCCTGGGATTTCATATTCCCGGTTTATTCGATAAAGTACTGGATATCAGGGAATGTCATCTTCAGCCTGAACCATCAAACGCCATCCGTGATACGGTAAGAAGATATGCTCATAAAAACTGTTTTCGCTTTTTTAACCTGCGCCAGCAGTCAGGTTTTCTCAGGAACCTCGTTATTCGCAATTCAAGGGATGGGAAGGTAATGGTGATAATAGTTTTTTTTCATGATGAGCCTGAAAGGAGAGAGGGTCTCCTTGATCACCTGGCATCGGAATTTCCGCAGATAAGCTCTCTCTTTTACGTTATCAATTCCAAACAGAATGATTCTCTGTCTGATCAGATCCCGGTTTTATATAAAGGTGAAGATCATCTGATCGAGGAACTTGATGGATTAAAATTCAGGATAGGTCCCAAATCGTTTTATCAGACCAACACCAGACAGGCTCTTGAATTATACAGGATCGCATCAGACATGGCAGGGCTTACAGGGAAGGAAATAGTATATGACCTTTATACGGGAACAGGCACAATTGCTGATTTTCTGGCATCAAAAGCCCTCAAAGTTATTGGCATTGAGTATGTTGATGAGGCAATCCGGGATGCCCGGATAAACTCCTCCATGAATAATATCGGGAACACGGAATTCTTTACGGGGGATATTAAAAATGTTTTGTCGGAGCAGTTCATGGAAAAATGCGGATATCCGGATATTGTAATGACAGATCCGCCCAGGGCCGGAATGCATGAGGATGTCATAAAAAAAATTATCGCAGCAGGGCCTCATAAGATCGTTTATATCAGCTGTAATCCTGCAACCCAGGCCCGTGACATACTTTTACTATCTGAAAAGTTCATTGTTACCCGTGTACAGCCAGTGGATATGTTTCCCCAGACTCATCATGTGGAAAATGTAGTTCTCCTGGAGAAAAGGACCGGGTAAATGGCTCTCAGACTGTTGGAATGCAACGCAAATTAATGTATCTTTAACTTTTGTCCCCATTGTGTAAGGTTATGCCGATCAAGGAACAGCATAATATAGATCTTGTCGCCCTGATACAAAACCAGGGAATGGATGATCATGTGGCAAGTCTCAGGTATGCAGGAATTATTCAAAAGGCGCTGATGCCTGATTCTGAGTCCCTGAAAGGGTTTTTCAGGGATCATTTTGTTCTTTTTCTCCCGCGTGATATTGTCAGCGGTGATTTCTACTATGCATTCAGCAATCGTCAGTTTATGTTCATTGCTGCAGGAGATTGCACAGGTCATGGAGTCCCCGGTGCGCTCCTCAGCATCCTGGGGATCAGTTTCCTTAATGAGATAGTGCAGTCGAAGATCGATCCGAAAGCCAACAGGATATTAAACCTTATGAGGGAAAAGGTGATGAAAGCCCTCCATCAGACAGGTGAAGGGGCAGTTACGATGGACAGTATTGATATCGCGTTATGCATCATTGACTGCCGTACAGGAAAATTCCAGTATTCCGGTGCAAACAGACCCCTTTTAAGAATGAGGAACGGTGAACTGACTGAATTCAAAGCAGACAAAATGACCATCGGTCTCGCACCATTGACTGAACAACCTTTTACAAACCAGATAATAGACACGGCACCGGGAGATTCATTTTATCTCTTCTCTGACGGATTCGCTGACCAGTTCGGTGAAATGACGGATAAGAAATTCAAGCATAAGCATTTAAAGAGAGTGATAGTGTCGATGGCAGGAATGCCCATGGCAAAGCAGAGAGAGAGCCTAAGAAGCACATTTAATGAATGGAAGGGAAATACACAACAGATCGATGACGTTCTGATCTTTGGTTTTCAATTTTAACTGATTTCATTATGATGAAGCTTACAGCTTTCAGGATCAGGAATTTCCGTTCAATTGTAGATACCGGATGGCAGTCATTGTCACCCGATAACATTACCTGCCTTATCGGGCAGAATGAATCGGGAAAAACATCCGTGCTTGAAGCCATGAAAGTGTTTTATACCGGGATCATTTCGGAAGATATATTGCGCAGTGACCTCTCCCTGCCGGAAGTAAGCTGCCGGTTCAGTATTCCTCAGGGGTGGCTCCTGGAGGTAACTGATAATCCGGGGACTGAACTGAAGGAGCTTCTGTCAGGACTTACACATATCGAACTTACCAGGGCATGGATCGCTGACCTTTCATCAGTCATCATTGTTAGCGGGGAGATAAGCCAGTATCTTGATTCCCTTGAAGATGCCTGGAGTATCTACCTCGGTGATGTCACTGTAAAGCTTGAGCAGGAAATAAGCCTGATAAGCGATAATGAAAAGAAACTTGCGGAGCTTACCCTGCAGGAATCCGAAGTTAAATCGAAGCTCCCACCGGGTGAAATGAAAGCAAAAGGCTTCAGGTGGTTTGGCAGAAAGACTGAAGAGTCGGATTCATCACCCGATCCCCTTACAGCAGGTCTGAAAAATCAACTGGCAGAGATCAGGAAGAAACGTGAGGAGATATCTGCTGACCTGGCTGCAAAGCAACCGATGAAAAAGACTGGCGAAACATGGCAAAAATTACTGAACAAGTTTGTGTCTCTGGATAATCATCTGGCAGAATTATCGGTAAGGCTTGAGGAGAGACATCAGAAGATGACACTGTTGATGAGGCCCGTTGATGATGAGGATGATCAGGAATGGAAAAGCACCCTTAATGATTACAGGAAAACCCGAACCGACAGGGATCTTACGAAAGCTGAGATCGACAGGCATATAGCTTTATCCGGCTATATAATGGCGGGAAGTACAGAGGGAGAAGCAGAAACTAAGGTCAATGAAATAATCCAGTCCTATAAGTCGCAGTATAACAGCGAAATACTGGGAAGAAAATATTTTGAGTATTGTCCTGTCATTGAGCTGTTTGAGGATTTCGGAAGCCTGCTTCCTAACCGGATTGATATGGAGGATATTATATCCGGGAACGAACAGGTTGAAGGGTACAAGGCTGCCCGTAATTTCCTCTCGATTGCCCGGCTTGATTATTCATTTTTCCAGCAGCCTTCCAGCCGTATTCTAAAGCAAAAAATTGAAAACCTCAATCATACACTTACCAGGAATTTCCAGGATTTCTGGCAGCAATCAATTGGACGGAACAACAAGATCAATATCCAGTTTGAACTCGACCATTACAGTGCAGCTTATGGAGACAAAGCCGGCAAGCCATATCTTGAATTCTGGATAAAGGATGAAGGAGAGAGGCTTTATCCGAAGCAAAGAAGCCGTGGCGTACGCTGGTTCCTCTCTTTTTACATGGAACTCAAGGCAGCTGCAAATATAAACAAGCAGATGATCCTTCTTGTGGATGAACCGGGTGTAAGCCTTCATGCAAGAGCCCAGGAGGATGTGCTTAAGGTTTTTGAGGATATAAAGGACAAGATCCAGGTGATATACACAACCCATTCTCCGCATCTTGTTGAGATCAACAAGCTTCATCGCGTACTGGCTATCCAGAGAGATGATCTTGACAGTCTCAGGAGCAATACTCGCATCCTTGATCCTTTCCAGCTGTCGGCAGCCTCTCCTGATACACTTTCGCCTTTACAGAGCATACTCGGCAATCCGGCTGCAGGAGAAGGATTCTCATCAAAGAAATTCAACCTGATTGTCAACGATACGGGATCATTTTACATTCTGAACGCAATTATCAACCTGACCGGATTCAAGGGGAAGATCAGCGTTATTCCATCGACGAATGTTTCTTCAATTCCATTGTTATGCAACATTCTTATGGGATGGGGACTCGATTTTGCAGTACTTCTTTTTGATAATGAGAAGGAGAATAAAATGAGGGAGGTTTTGAAAGAGACTATATTCAAAACTGACAATTCCGGACGCAACATGATAATCAGCATGCCCGGGACTTACTATAACTCAGAGGATATTTTATC
Organism: uncultured Rikenellaceae bacterium; assembly: GCA_964396955.1. GTDB lineage: Bacteria > Bacteroidota > Bacteroidia > Bacteroidales > VadinHA17 > LD21. The sequence continues at coordinate 5,878 of CAYNGW010000084.1, forward strand.
AACTCTTGATTTTAAGAACCATATCTTAAAGAGCCGGGAAGGAATAACAATAGCAAATTCCGAGTTTATAGTGGAGCGGGCTTTGCCCAGGAATTTCATGTTCTCAAAATTCCTGGCAGATGTTAAATCCGGGGTGACTAAAATATCTGATTTTGATGAGGAGACTCTGGAGAATTTCAGGCAGGTTATTGATATGTTCAAAGGGCTGAAATAAGTTGATATTTATTTTGCACTTATTGCATGTTTTTCTATTTTTGTCGCGCTCAATATAAGGAGAGATGGGTGAGTGGCTTAAACCAGTAGTTTGCTAAACTGCCGTACGGGAAACTGTACCGGGGGTTCGAATCCCCCTCTCTCCGCAAAGCCAATATAAACCCCGCCGTCAGGCGGGTTTGTTTATTTTACTGAAGACCCGAAGAAAGCTTGCTTTCTGAAGGGGCTGAAAGTAAAATAAACAATAACCCGTCAGGGTTTATATTGGCTTTGCTGGTCCTCTCTCGGGGATCGCGAGCGAAGCGAGCAATCCCTATTCTCTTTAGTCACATGTACCCACCCCCCGGCCCCCTCCCTACTTCGTTAAGGAGGGGGTGTAAGATGCAGGAATACAATTATATATAGTAGTTCAGAAAGCTTGTTTTATAAGGGGCTGAAGGGAAAATAAACAATAACCCGACAGGGTTTATTTTGGCTTTGCAAGTTCACCACAGGGGATCACGCCCGAACGAAGAGAGGGCGTAATCCCCTCTCACCTGTTAAAACGTTTATCTCCTGATTGTAATTCATTTATATCCTTAAAATGCCTGTTTATCAAAATCTGGTCAAAAGATATTAAAAAACCGGGGAATTTTTTATAACTTTCCTGATTATGATGTATTTAAACTTCAGAATACAGTGGGATTCTAACAAGATAAGAAATGGGAAAACACATGATTCATAAAAATACACTCCTGATGCTGAGTCTGTCATTTCTTCAGATTCTGTCAGGAAATTATGCTGTAGCCGGCCCTGCAAGGGATAAGTCAGCTGATCCGCCGAAGATAATATGGATCAGCCCGACAAAGGAATACAATATTCTTAAAACGGCTAAAACTAACGTTAGGGCAACTGTCAAATCATCCACTGGGATAAGTTCGGTATTGATATACATCAACGATGTGCCTTATGGTGAACCTGAAATGAACGCTTCGAAAACTGAGGCAGGAGCCTTTATTCTGAGCAAGACTATAAACCTTATCCCTGGTGACAACAGCATCTATTTTGTTGCAACAAACAGCGAAGGTACCACGACATCTGAAAAGAGATATTTCACTGTCTCAATCACTTTCAAACAAAACGATTCAACGTCATTGTATGCAGCAAGCGGGCCGATTATCCTGTGGACCGATCCGCTGAAGATCAAAACGACTCTCAGTTCCCCCAAAGCAAATATCGAAGCAAAAGTAAGATCAGGTTCCGGTATCAGTTCAGTTGTCCTGTACCTGAACGATGTTTTATACGGGGAACCTGAAATGACTCCTTCATTAACTGAACCGGAGACCTTTATCGTAAGCAAAACGGTTAATTTTGAATCCGGGGAAAATAACATACACCTGGTAGCCACAAACAAAGATGGTTCCATTGTATCGGAAAAGAGGTATTTCACAGTTGATATTGTCGACAGATCTGTCGGTACCGCAATATTATCCATGGCGGGAGCACCGGTTATAAGCTGGGCTTCACCATCATCACAGAATTCAACTCTTAGATCAACAAAAACCAATATAAGTGCAAAAGTTAAATCTTCCTCCGGAATAAGCTCGGTTAATCTGTATCTGAACGATGTTTTGTATGGTGAGCCAGAAATGAACCCTTCAAAAACTGAGGTCGCAACTTTCGACGTGAGTAAAACCATGAATTTTGAACCCGGAGAGAACAGTATTTACCTGGTTGCTGAAAACAGTATGGGTACCACCACCTCAGAAAAAAGATATTTTACCGTAGAGACCTCTCAGGAGGAATATAATGCGGCGATAACGAGTTTATTCCCATTAGCCTCAATTTCATGGGCTGTTCCTGTAGTTAAGAGTTCTACCCTTAAATCACCTTCAGCAAGTATTAAAGCGACAATTAAATCGACTTCGGATGTAATTTCAGTGATCATTTATCTTAATGGGACAGCCCTGGAACCAGCCGAATTGATACCCGTTCAAAATGAACCCGGAAGCTATACGATTGAAAAAACAGTGAATTTCAGGCAGGTTGAGAATAATATTTATGTTGAGGCAAAGAATTCAGGAGGGGCAGCAAGATCTGAGATCAGAAATTTTATCTGTCCTCCTTCAAGCTTAGTGGCAAGCCAGTCAGCAGTCCCTGTAAATGTACCCCCGCCTGTTCAGGAGAAACCTGCTCCGGTGCAGGCTGTAGCAAAGGTTACTGCCCCGGTTGTCAACTGGACAAGTCCTTCAGGTTCTCATACCACTCTCGATGCATACAATGCCACTGTAAAGGCAAGCATTAAATCCGGCGAAGGGCTGACCTCCGTGCTGTTATACCTCAATGGTGTATCGAAGGGAGAAGCGGACATCAATCCTTCTCCTGATGATCCGTCGACTTTTGTGGTTCAGAAGAACCTCAACTTTGGTCCGGGTGAGAATCAGATTTACCTGGTGGCTGCCAACAGCCAGGGTGCAACAAAATCTGAAATTCGCTATTTTACCAATCCGTCTGCTGTGGTTCCGGTAATAGCATGGTCAAATCAGGCTTCAACGAATACACAGGTAAACACTGAGAGCTTTGACATAAGCGCATGCATTAATTCTCCAACTGAACTGAGTTCAGTTAAGCTTCTGGTTAACGGGAGCATTCTGAGCGAGGGGAAAGCCTTTCCGGCATCCTCAACCGGTAATGACTGTAATTTTATATGGCAGGGTACTGTCATTCTTAAAGAGGGCGACAACAGCATCTTCCTGGTTGCCACAAATACTGCCGGAAGCACCACTTCAGAAAAGCGTACGATAAAGCTCTCGCCTGAGGTGCCTGAAAAACGTCTGGCGC
>CAYNGW010000085.1:0-8771 GCA_964396955.1 uncultured Rikenellaceae bacterium
TAAATGGCGAAAAAGATCTGCAGGTGGCTGCAGATGAGAACCTTAAGGCTATTGAGAAAGCACTGGTGTCAGGCAGGAATAAATCTGTAAAAACAATAAAATTACCGGGATTAAACCATCTTTTCCAGCATTGCAAGACAGGACTTGTTTCGGAATACGGGGAGATCGAGGAAACATTTTCACCTGAAGTCTTAAAAGTCATGGCTGACTGGATCCTGGATCTGAACTGATCTCGGCAAGCTTCTTAAGTATTATTCTTCCTCTCGCAATTACCCCTGCAGAGCCTTCCCCCTGGAGCATATTTATTGATGCAGCAAGCTCATTGGCAAGTTCCGGATAGATGAGTGCAAGCCTGTAAATGATTTCCATTGAATAGGCCTTTATTGCAATAGCTGAGAAACCCGAGTTAAGAGCATTGAAACAATGATCGGCCAGGATTCCCTGGTGCTGCTTGCTGATTTTCCGGAGATCGGTCATTGAGAGTATTCTAAGGAATGAGCGCCGGGTACTCTCATTATCTATTGTGTCAATCCCTTCAATGATTTTTGTCAGATGGGGATAAATCAGCTCAGGAAATTTATCACATACTTTTGAAAGAGTCCACGAGGCGCGGAATGCAAGCTTTTTGTCAGGGCTGTAAGAATAATCGATCAGCTTCTGAAAAAGTACAGGATTCTCTCCTGCTGAAGCTGCTATCCATTCGGCTTCCTGCATGCTTATCATGTTGTTGATCATTTTCTGAAGCTCTTTATCAAGGGTCGCTGATTGCTCGGTTTCAGATGACTGTTCTTTTGCAACTGTCTGATTATCCGTTATTTCCATGTAATGACGGGCAACAAGAACATCTGCCTCACAAAAATCAACTGATCCCAGGTCTTCAGGAGATACCCATTTAAAATCCGCATGTTCCGATAGTACCGGTAATTCGTCAAGAGTATCGCATATAAAAGGTATGAGAGTGATTTTTTTGTGACCATAGTCATGCGCAACAGGCTCAGATTTCCTGCAGATGATCACTTCCATTGACAATTCCTCCCTGATCTCACGCACGATGCATTCCTCTTCCGTCTCCCTGTCCTTCAGCTTGCCTCCAGGAAATTCCCATTTGAAGGGGTGATCTGTCTTTTCTCCTCTCTGGACCACGAGCACCTCGTCATCTTCATTCCTTATTATTGCACAGGTCACCTTAATCATATACTTTCAGAGAAGATCTTCATATTGGGGGATTGCCAGGAGGAATTCATAACTTTTTTTCTCATAATCAATCCTGCAGGCATAATGAACCATACCATTGGTAACGACAAGATAGGGCACCCTGAATCCTATATTATAGGTATCAATCTGGTCAAAAACCTCGTCGGTAATTTTGACATCGTCTGCTTTGCATTCGACTATCAGAACAGGCTGTCCTGCCCTGTTATGAACAAGGATATCAACCCTTTTCCTGAGTTTATTGAATCCTGACATGACTTCAATTCCTATAAGCCCGGGAGGATATTTGCCTTGACGGATAAGGTATTGCACAAAATTCTGCCTTACCCATTCTTCAGGAGTAAGCTTCACATATTTCTTCCGCAGCGGATCGAAGATCATTTCAGAACCCTCTTTCCCGCTGATCCTGAACGAATATTCCGGCAGATTTAACTGTTTCAACTTTGTTTTGTACTTTTGAAAACAAATATATTGAGATAATTTTAAATGCGTTTATAATTAGGAATAACTGCTTTATCAACCTCTCCCTAAATCCCTCCCCCGTAGAGGGAGGGACTTAAAAGAGTGCTGAATATGCAGGGGGTGAGGCAGGATTATAAAAAGGTCAAATAATTATTACAGAAATATTATGAAAACCAAAGAGCAAATTGTTAATAACTGGCTTCCGAGATATACCGGAAAGGACATCAAATCATTCGGTAAATATTTTCTGCTTACAAATTTTATGTATTACGTTGAACTATTTGCAAAATGGAATAATGTGGAGATAGAAGGGAAGGACAAGAACATGCCAAGTGCCACTGCAGATGGGATAACCATTATGAATTTCGGAATGGGAAGTCCCAATGCTGCAACTGCTATGGATCTGCTAAGTGCTGTAGCGCCAAATGCAGTTCTGTTCCTTGGAAAATGCGGAGGGCTAAAGAAAAAGAATATGGTTGGCGACCTGATACTTCCTATAGCTGCCATCAGGAGCGATGGTACATCAAATGATTATCTTCCTAATGAAGTTCCTGCGCTCCCGGCATTCAAGCTTCAAAGCGCAATTTCTGCAACAATAATCCGATATAAGAAGGAATACTGGACAGGCACCGTATATACCACAAACAGAAGGGTTTGGGAGTATGACAACAGGTTCAGGAAATACCTTGTAAAGACCAGGGCAATGGCGATTGATATGGAGACCGCAACTATCTTTACTGTAGGATTTGCAAATGAAATACCTACCGGAGCCCTGCTTCTTGTTTCAGATCAGCCGATGATATCAACAGGCATAAAAACTGCTTCAAGCGACAGGAGGGTAACAAGCAAATATGCTGAAACGCACCTGAAGATCGGTATCGACGCACTTAGAGAAATAAAGGATAACGGGATATCTGTGAAACATCTGAGATTTTAAGATGGCAGTCACCTATGAGGAGATAATATCTGATCTGAAGAAACGGATCTTCAAACCGGTCTATTTTCTTGCCGGTGAGGAGTCTTATTATATCGACCTGATAACAGATTATATTGAAGAGAAGGTACTTCCTGAGGCTGAAAAATCCTTTAACCAGGTTATACTTTACGGAGAAGATACAACTGTTCCGTCCATAATTGATGCTTCAAGGAGGTTCCCAATGATGTCAAGCCACCAGGTGGTGATTGTGAAAGAAGCGCAAACCCTGAAGAAGATAGAAGATCTTATCTTCTACCTGGAAAAGCCTCTCAAGTCAACAATCCTGGTTATTAATTATAAATACAGGGTAATTGATAAAAGGACAAAGTTTTATAAAGCCCTGGAGAGTCATGCTGTGTATTTTGAATCGCCACGGCTGAGGGATTACCAGGTTCCTGCCTGGATTGAAAGATACCTGATGGCTCAAGGCATTAAAACTGATCCCAGCGCCAGCGCCCTGCTGACTGAATATCTCGGGACCGATCTTCACAAAATTGCAAATGAGCTGAATAAGCTTTTAATAACGCTTCCCGCGGGGAAGCCTGTGATCACCACCACTCTTATTGAAAAGAATATCGGGATCAGCAAGGACTATAACAATTTTGAGCTGCAAAAAGCTATTGGTGAAAAAAATATACTGAAAGCCAATATGATAGTCCACCATTTTGCAAATAATCCAAAGGACAATCCTGTTACCCTGTCAGTTGCTTCACTTTTCAGCTATTTCAGCAAGCTCCTTACATATCATTACCTGACTGATAAGTCCAGGAATAATGTTGCAGCTTCTCTTAAGATCAATCCCTATTTTGTAAAAGACTATGAGGTTTCGGCATCCAAATATAATGTTGCCAGGACAGTTCAGATCATCAGTCTTTTGCGGACCTATGATATGAAGTCAAAGGGTTATGGTGATCTGAGCAGCGAACCGGGGGATTTACTAAAGGAGCTGATTTTTAAGATCTTACATCTCTAATTCATATCCGGCGATTCCGGAAAGTCAGCCCACATACGGTATTTATTCTTAAAGCCTCTCAGCACTCTTTTCCAGGTGTTATCAACCTGGTTATTGAGTACTATATCGTTTTTTACTTTGGCAATAACCCATGAATTTTCCTTGAGTTCCCGCTCAAGTTGTCCGGCTGACCATCCTGAATATCCAAGGAAAAACCTTATCTGTGAATATTTCAATTTACCGGATTTTATAAGATCCCTGATAAAATCTATCTCCCCTCCCCAGAAGATATTATCATCAACCCGCACACTTTTCGGTATCTTATCACCAAGATTATGAAGGTAATGGAGCGTATCCGGTGCAACGGGACCACCCATGCTCAGGTATTCATCCCATCCGTCGAATCCGGAAATGGCATCACATACTTTTATTTCGAGCTTTTTGTTCAGGATGAATCCGACCGATCCCTCAGCGTTATGATCAGCAAGATATACTATGGTACGGTTAAAAAAGGTATCCGGGAGAAAGGGTTCGGAAATAAGTATCTTCCCCTTCTCCGGTATTTTGTCTTCGGGCAGTATGGTAAACAGATCAAGGTCGGATTTCATATTAAAATATTACGAATCCAAATTAATTAATATAATCCGAAAAATCAACCTGTATCATTTCAATTAACAGAAAAAGTACTTTAATGTTTTAAATACCCTGATATTTTCAATAATTATCAACCAGGGAATTGAACTAAAAGTATTTTTTCTATTTTTACCGCGAAACATATATTATAAATAATACTTAAAAGTATTAAACCTTACTCACAAATGGATATACAAGCTGCCAATTTAAATGATACAATTAAGAAGCTGAATGACAGCATTCTGGAGATGCTGTCGGAAAGAGGGAAAAAAATTTTCTTTCCAAAGCTTGGCATTCTTGCACAATCCGCACAGGCTAAAGGAAAAAGAATAAATGCAACCATAGGAGAAGCTGTTGAAGACGATGGCTCTTCAATGCATCTTCCCCAGTTTGATACTCTGATAAAAATACCATGCAATAATGTTTTTCCATATGCTCCTAGTTTTGGGAAAAAGGAGTTACGGGATAACTGGAAAGAGCTTATTATAAAGAAAAATCCGTCATTGAAAAATACTATAATAAGTACACCGGTTGCAACCAACGGAATAACCCATGGAATCAGCATTGCTGGCTATATGTTTGTTAATGAGAATGATAGAATCGTCCTTTCTGATCTTTTCTGGGAAAACTATAATTTGATTTTTGAGAACGGATATGGCGCTAAAATTCAGTTATTTGAATTGTTCCATGAGGGCAGATTCAATATAAATTCTTTTTCGGAAACGATTAATGAAGTTAAGAGCAATAAAATAATTATATTATTAAACTTCCCGAATAATCCATCAGGTTATACACCACTTATCAGTGAGATTAATCCGATTGTCAATGAAATTTATAATCTGGCTGCCGCCGGGAAAAAAGTTGTTGTTTTGATTGATGATGCATATTTCGGACTTGTTTATGATGATAACGTCTTTAAAGAATCCATCTTTACAAGAATTGCGAATCTGCATGAAAATGTTCTTGCAGTAAAATTAGACGGGCCCACGAAAGAGGATTATGTCTGGGGTTTCAGAGTCGGTTTTATAACTTATGGCATTAAGAATGGCACAACTGAACTGTATGAAGCATTAGAGAACAAAACTGCCGGCGCAATTCGTGGGAACATTTCAAACATAAGCCATCTTTCCCAATCCTTATTACAGACCATATATTCACATGAAAACTATTCAATGGAGAAGCAAAAGAAGTACAACATTTTAAAAACACGATACCGCATTTTGAAAGATTCTTTGCACAATCCTAAATACTCTGAATATTTTGAACCGTTGCCTTTCAATTCCGGGTATTTTATGTGTCTTAAGCTTAAGAAGGGATTAAAGACGGAAGAAGTAAGAGCGCATTTGCTGATTAAGTATAATACAGGTGTTATATCACTCGGAGACGTTATAAGGCTGGCTTTTTCTTCGGTTCCTCAGTCAAGGATATCTGAACTGCTTGAGAATCTTTATAATGCCTGCAGGGATTTAGATAAAATTTAACTGATTATTTTAAATCAAATTAATTATGACAAAATACAATCAGAAACTGCTTAGCTGGGTTAATGAATGGGCAGAGCTGTGCCAGCCTGAGAAAATCCATTGGTGCGATGGTTCGGATACCGAAAACCAGGATCTCCTGGATAAAATGGTAGCATCAGGAGCATGCAAAAAGCTAAATGAAGCTTCAAGGCCAAATAGTTACTACTTTCAGTCAGATCCCAGTGACGTAGCCCGTGTGGAAAACAGAACATTCATTTGTTCGGAAAATAAAGAAGATGCTGGACCAACAAACAATTGGGCATCTCCTGCCGAGATGAAAGAAACATTAAGAAAACTGTATAAAGGCAGCATGAGGGGAAGAACGATGTTTATTATTCCTTTCAGTATGGGTCCTTTAGGTTCCAGGATTTCTCACATTGGCATTCAGATAACTGATTCTCCATATGTAGTTGTCAATATGAGAATTATGACCCGTATGGGGAAAGCGGTACTTGATATTCTGGGTAATGATGAATTTGTGCCATGCATCCATTCTGTCGGATATCCTCTGGAACCGGGACAGGAAGATAAAAAATGGCCATGTGCGCCTATTGAGCAAAAATTCATATCTCACTTCCCGGAAACCAGGGAAATATGGTCATACGGAAGCGGATACGGAGGAAATGCGCTTTTAGGTAAAAAATGTTTTGCCTTGCGGATTGCGTCGGTGATAGCAAGAAATGAAGGCTGGATGGCGGAACATATGCTGATTATGGGGGTTACAAACCCTAAAGGAGTTAAAAAGTATTTTGCTGCTGCCTTCCCGAGTGCCTGTGGCAAAACAAACCTGGCAATGCTTGTACCTTCGTTGCAAGGATGGAAAGTTGAAACTGTGGGTGATGATATTGCATGGATGAAGTTTGGTGAAGATGGCCGGTTATATGCAATTAATCCTGAAGCAGGCTTCTTTGGAGTAGCTCCGCTGACATCTATGAAAACAAATCCGAATGCAATGCTTTCGTTGAGAGAAAATTGCATTTTCACAAATACCGCCCTGACACCTGATGGAGATGTATGGTGGGAAGGCATCGGATATGATGCTCCCGAGGGAACAATTACATGGACAAATGAAAAATTCGATCCAAAGGAAAACAAACCTGCTGCTCATCCAAATGCACGTTTTACTGCTCCTGCCCGGCAATGTCCTGCTATTGACCCTGCATGGGAAGATCCGAAAGGTGTTCCGATATCGGCATTTCTTTTCGGAGGGCGCAGACCTACGACTATTCCATTAGTGTATGAATCATTTGACTGGAATCATGGTGTGTTTATTGGTTCAGTTGCCGGATCTGAAGTCACAGCAGCAGCAATAGGTTTGAAAGCCGGTGTCCGGCGCGATCCGTTTGCCATGCTTCCATTCTCCGGATACAATATGGCAGATTATTTTAATCACTGGATAAGAATCGGAGAGAATGCCCCGGATAAAAAAAGCTTACCAAAAATATATAATGTAAACTGGTTCAGGAAAGATGAAAATGGCAAATGGCTGTGGCCAGGTTTTGGGGATAATATCCGCGTACTGAAATGGATCTTTGAGAGATGCGATGGTACTGCAAAAGCGGTTAAAACACAGATTGGATATATTCCCGGGACTGACAGCATCGATATCAATGGCCTGGAAAAACAAGGAATAAACCTTCGGCAACTGCTTTCTGTAGATAAGGATTTATGGAGAGAAGAGATATCGCTGATTATAGAGCATTATGCGATTTTCGGCATCCGTTTGCCATCTGAATTAAAAAATCAATTAGCTGCTCTTGAAGATCGCTTCAGGTAACAAAACCTGAACTGACTCATAGCGTTTTTCCGGTAGGAATGAGCAGATTAAAAAGACTCAGTACTTTGCCGGAACCGACTCCTTCATCATTTCATAAACCACATCAAAAATATCTTCGGCACTGGGTTTGGAAAAATAATCACCATCGGTTGTATAGGCCGGACGATGTTCCTTGCCTGTCAGGGTCCGGGGAGGTGAGTCAAGGTACTGCCATCCACCCTGTTTTTCAAGTACTTCCTGCATCATAAAGGCAGTTGTGCCACCGGGAACATCTTCATCAAGGAACAGGACCCTGTTAGTCTTCCGCAGTGAATCAAGGATTACTTTTTCGGTATCGAATGGCACAAGAGTCTGAACATCAATAAGCTCTACAGAGATATTGTGTGCTGCAAGCTGTTTTACGGTTTCTGCTGCTATTCTGACCGTTGAACCATAAGTTACAAGCGTCAGGTCAGTTCCTCTGCTAAGCACCTCAGGGACTCCAAGTTTGATACGATATTCGCCAATATTGTCAGGCATCTTTTCCTTCAGCCTGTAACCATTCAGAGGCTCAATGACTATAGCCGGATCGTTGCCTTCAAGCAATGTGTTGTAAAATCCTGCAGCCCTTGTCATATCTCTTGGGACACAAACATAAACACCCCTAACTGAATTGACAAGCATGCTCATTGGTGAACCGGAATGCCAGATGCCTTCAAGACGGTGTCCTCTTGTGGATATTATCAGCGGCGCTATCATCCTGCCGGCTGTCCTGTAATGTGTTGTTGCCAGGTCATCACTCAGTATCTGAATGGCATACATGAGATAATCGAGGTACTGAATCTCGGCAATAGGCCTCATTCCCCTCAGAGCCAGTCCAATACCCTGTCCCAGGATCGTCGCCTCCCTTATACCGGTATCAGTTATCCTCATCTCGCCGAATTTCTTCTGTAATCCCTCCAGCGACTGGTTGACTCCTCCTATTTTGCCTGTATCTTCACCAAATGTCACCAGCAATGGATATTTAGAAAATAGCTTTTCGTAATTATCACGCAGAATCTGTCTGCCGGGCACTTCAGGAGAATTTTCCGAATACACAGGAGCGACCGGTTTTACATTCAGGACTGATGTAGGAGTCTCATTGTAAAGAAATTTATCATAGCTTATTGAAGCATCTGCATAATTGCGTTTAAGCCACCCGTGCAGCTCTTCCTTCAGGTTATCCGCCTTATCGCATGTTTCACATACATTCCTGAGAAT
>CAYNGW010000086.1:0-8749 GCA_964396955.1 uncultured Rikenellaceae bacterium
TCAATAGCCTTAAGGTTCTCATCTGCAGCCACCTGCAGATCTTTTTCGCCATTTAGCGCCAGGACCGGACATTTAACATTTTTCCAGTATGCTGCCGGATCTGTTGAAAGATAAAATCTTGTCCATTTATAAGTGACAGGCGGAGTGGTTCGCCTCAGGTTTGTGACCGCCTTCTCAATATCTTCCTCAGAGGTCTTCTCTTTAAGGAGTATTTTCCTGTACAGGGCTATCATCTTTTCTTCGGCTTTCTTATCATCCGGCTCCTTTTCCAGGACTGCCAGCAACTTTTTGTTTGTCGAGATGCTCTTTTCTATTTCTTTCTCATTTACCCCTGACAACCGGCCAATATTACGGGCTTGCCCTTCGGTGATTTTTCCTCCACGGACACCCATGCCGGCAAGAGAAATGATGAAAGCCGCCTGCTGGCCGGAAGCAGCAACAATAGGAGCAATGAGGCCGCCTTCACTGTGACCGATAAATCCGATAGCAGATGACCTGATCTCTGATCGTGTTTTAAGGAAATTGAATGCCGCTTCGGCATCAGTTGCAAAATCAGCAGTGGTTGAATTTAAGGGACTTCCCTTTGATCCTCCAACACCTCTGTCGTCGTAACGTAAAACTGCAATGCCATTACGGGTGAGATAATCAGAAATTACCAGGAATGGCTTATGCCCAAGTAATTCTTCATTCCTGTTCTGGGCACCGGATCCGGTTATGAGAACTGCAGCAGGGAAGGGTCCTTCTCCTTCAGGGATGGTCAGCGTTCCGGCAAGTTTGATATTGAATTTCTCATTTGTAAAGGTCACATCCTTAGCAGTATATGGAAACGGAAGAATCGGTTCCTGCGGTCTTCTGAGTACAAATGCTGTCCTGAGCTTTACCAGATTCAGTGGCAATGAATTACCTGCCTGTTTGAAGATACCTTCAATTAACGTGTCATTTTTTATCGTTCCACTGTACTCTGCAAGCATGAGAGGGGCCAGGATCTTAATGCTGTTTCCATCCAGGGTAACAGGACCGATCTTAATGTTTTTTGCTCCCTGGTCAGGACTGTCAAGAGTTGCTGCAAGACTGTCATTTTCAACAAGGGAGAGATTAAAAACCACACGTAAAGAAACAGCACCGGCGTTGATCCTTCCAAGCCATGAACCTTTAAGTGATTGTTTATCAATAGTATCCTGGGCTGTAATTCCACCTGGCATTAAAAGTCCTATGGACAGGCAAAAAAGCAATAACAGGTTTTTCATGATGATTCATATTGAAACCTAAATAAATATTCGCCTCTTTATTCAGGAGGGAATTATTTGATCAGTAATCCAATTCTGAAGCCCCAGGAGAAGGCTAATGGCACGTTTTCAGAGGCAACTGAGAAAACGTATGGATAAGTGCTTGCAAATTCTTCATTATTTGAGTAACCGTATCCAAGTCCAAAATATAAATCAATAAGAAATGAATCATTGAATATCCATTGATTCCCCAGGTTGATCAGGGCAGCAAACTTAACCCTCGTATATGTATCTTCCCCAGACCACCCTGAAGAAGTACCCTTATAAGTTGCAAACAGTAATTCCGGTGCCAGATATTTCCCTTTCAGTATATGAGCATACCGCATCCCTTCCAGATAGAAATCAGGACTTTTAATTAATTTATACCGTCCCTTCATGGCAAAGCCTAATGCATCATCAGGATTTTCGAATCCCACACCCACTATACCAAGTGTGGCTTCCCAGCTGGCGCCCGGTTTAATACAACGTTCGAAAGACAATGCAACAACGGAATTCAGCGGTGACAGAAATTCCATTTTCAGGGCATTTCGCTTCTGGATCTGAAATAATTGACTGGAATTGGTCTCCATAGATTCGCGGGCTGCTTCCAGGTGGTCTATAACCATCTCTTTCCCGTTTGCAAAGACAATTTTATCCACTTTCGATTTCTTTATTCCGATTACAACATCAGATGCATATTCGGTAACAGTGTATTTTATCTCATCCGATCCGATTTCTGCAACTTTACATTCAATTATCTTTCCGTCGGTTAAAATAATTTTATCCTGAGCTTTAAGCAACGGATTCAAAAATATCAAACAGGAAAGAATCAATAAGATCCGGTATGATTTCATAGCATAATATTTTTATTCAGCCAAAATTACACTTTGTTTTATTCAGTATCAAATTAATTAGTGAACCACCGGAAAAAATTATGACAGTTCTTTTTTACTCTATTCTGATGGCTTCAACTTTTCAACTTCTTTTTCGTATTTTTGGCAGTCATTTATTTTAATTCAAATGCAGATTATAGACACAAGAGGACAGCAGTGCCCTGCCCCGCTGATTGCGACAAAAAGAGCTCTTAAGGAAACAAAAACGGGTGAGTCATTAAAAGTCCTGACCGATAATCAGACATCTTTAAACAACCTTACCCGTTTTCTGAAAGATAATAAAACAAAATTTTCGGTTGAAGAATCAAAAGGACTCTGGACTCTTACAATTAAAAAAGGAACCGATGAGTTCCCCCGGGCAAAACCGGAAGATTACTGTACAACGGATGTACCTCATTTTTTGCAGGGGAGTTTTGTAATTGCATTTACATCCGATAAAATGGGAGTTGGGGATGATGAGCTTGGTCATCTGCTGATGGCCAATTTCATAAAAGCCATAAAAGATCTTGATGTTTTGCCCGGGAAAATGGTTTTTTATAACAGGGGCGTCATGCTTGGTAAAGATGATTCACCTGTAGTTGAGTACCTGAAGGAAATTGAAAAAATGGGTGTAAGTTTATTACTTTGTGCCACTTGTGTTAAATACTACTCTCTTGAAGAAAAAATACATATTGGCACTCTGAGTAACATGTATGAAATTGCCCAGGCAATGGCTTCAGCCACGAATGTTGTAAAACCCTGATAATAGAAAACAATGAAGATCGATCTCCTTCAGATGGTTGAGAATGGTGGATGTTCTGCAAAGATCCCTCCGAAACAACTTGAAGAGATACTTAAATACCTGCCTCTCCCTGAGGATCCGAATATTCTTGTAAGCATTGATACACATGATGATGCAGGTGTCTACAAAGTAAATGATGACCTTGCCCTGGTGTTCACCACCGATTTTTTCCCGCCGGTTTGCAGCGATCCTTATGAATTCGGACAGATAGCAGCTGCCAACTCGATCAGTGATGTTTATGCCATGGGGGGGACCCCTGTCATTGCCCTTAATATAATGATGTTCCCCGCTTCAAAGCTCCCGCCTGAAGCATATAAAGATATCCTTAAAGGGGGAGCAGATATGGCATCTGAAGCCGGGGTAAGGATCATAGGCGGGCATACAATTGATGATTTTCCTCCTAAATACGGTCTGGCGGTCATTGGATATGTCCATCCCCGGAAGATCATTACCAATGCCGGCGCAAAACCAGGCGATTCGCTGATACTCACAAAACCTGTCGGGACAGGAGTGATCCTTGCCGGGCAGAGACTAAAGATGGCGAGTGAAAAAGATATTGCTGAAGCTAAAAGAATCATGAAGCTTCTCAACAGATCGGGCGCTGATGTGATGAAGAAATTCAATGTGATTGGAGCAACTGATATCACAGGTTTCGGTCTTGCAGGACATGCACTTAAAATGGCAAAGGCCAGTAAAGTCACAATTACTCTTAAAATGAATGATGTGCCGCTGATAGGAGATACATATAAGCTTCTGGATGACGGATGCATACCCGGAGCTTCTTTCCGGAATCTTGATTTTGCAGAACCGGATACTTTCTTTTCAGAAGATCTTGATTATAACCTGAAAATGCTGGCATTTGATGCCCAGACTTCAGGCGGATTACTAATATCAATTCACGCGGAAAAAGAAAAGGAACTCCTGCATGAGCTGAAAAAGTCGGGATTGCTCTCGTCACGGATTATTGGAGCTATATTTGAATTTACTGATAAATCATTACACCTGATATAATAAATCTCACTATGAAAATAAATTTCATTTCTTTCAAAGTGATTTTTCTGGCAATGTTGCTTCTGTCAGCAAATGCTTTTGGAAATGTTAGTCTTCCGGTACTTATAAGCAACGGGATGGTGCTTCAGAGAGATTCAAAGATTAATATCTGGGGCCGGGCTGCTGCAGGAGAAAAAGTTGCTGTCAGCTTTAATGGAAGAACAATTCGTACCAAAACCGGTACTGATGGTAAATGGATTGTCATACTGCCGGCAATGAAAACCGGAGGCCCTTATTCTATGGTGATAACCGGGAAAAATACTATCACAATCAGGGATATTCTTATTGGAGATGTATGGTTCTGTTCCGGCCAGTCAAATATGGTTCTCACGATGGAAAGGGTGAAGGAGAGGTATCCTGACGAAATAACCGCTGCCAATTATCCGGAGATAAGGAATTTTTTCATCCCGACCGCGTCTGATGTTACAAGGGTTCATGATGATTTGCCTGCCGGTAAATGGGTGACCGCTTCACCAAAGGATGTACTTGGTTTCGGAGCGGTTGCATATTTTTTTGCCAAAAGCATTCACACGGAGTGCAAAGTACCAATAGGCATTATTAATTCAAGTGTCGGAGGCACTCCCATTGAGGCCTGGATAAGTGAAAATGGGCTGAAGGAGATCCCTCAATATGCAGAAAGGGTCCAGAAATTCAGGGATACGGTTTTTATAAGCAGGATGTTAAAACCAGCCAGTGGCAATTCAGATCAGGCACGGCAGAAGACTGGAAGAGATGCTGATGAAGGAACGAGCGGTCTGAAACCATGGTACGATACAACCTATGTTCCGGACGGATGGAAAAAATTCTGGCTGCCGGGATACTGGGCCGACCAGGGAGTTAAAGGACTGAATGGAATAGTGTGGTTCAGAAAGGAGATCGATGTTCCTGTTTCGATGACAGGCAAACCGGCTAAATTATTTATGGGCAGGATAGTGGATGCCGATAATGTTTATGTAAACGGAATCCTTTCAGGATCAATTACATATCAATATCCTCCAAGAAGGTATGATCTGCCTTCAGGCTTATTGAAGCCCGGTAAAAATATCATTGTGGTCAGGGTTACCAGCAATTCGGGAAAGGGAGGATTTGTGCCTGACAAGCCTTATTTAATAACGGCAGGAGGGGAAAGCGTTGATCTGCGTGGAGAATGGTTATACAAGGTGGGTCAGGTATTCAGACAGGTTATGCCGACAGGAAGAGACCCTGCCTTTTCGATGCAGAATGAACCAACCGGCCTGTATAATACAATGGTAGCCCCTGCAATAAGCTATACCATTAAAGGCTTCTTATGGTACCAGGGTGAAACAAATACCAGCAGACCGGGAGAATATCAGTATCTTTTGTCAGCACTGATTGCCGACTGGAGGACAAAATGGCAGCAGGGGGAACTACCCTTTCTGTTTGTGCAGCTGCCGAATTTCATGGAAGTACAGTACCTGCCCTCGGAAAGTCAATGGGCTGAACTGAGATTTGGCCAGCTTAAAAGCCTTTCAGTACCAAATACAGCCATGGCAGTAACTATTGATGTGGGTGAATGGAATGATATTCATCCTCTGGAAAAGAGAATCGTCGGGGAAAGATTAGCTCTTGCCGCTAGAAAATTAGCTTATGGAAATGACGATATAATTTATTCAGGACCGCTATTTAAATCGGCAAGGAGTGAAGGGAACAGAATTATTATTGAATTTGAAAGCACCGGAAGCGGACTCATTGTGAAAGGAGGTGGAGAATTGGATCAGTTTTCTGTTGCTGGAATGAATAAGAAATTTGTATGGGCGACAGCAAAAATTGAAGACAACCATGTGGTCGCCTGGAGTGACGAGGTAGAAAATCCAGTTTATGTGAGGTATGCCTGGGCTGATAATCCCGAAGGGGCGAACCTGTATAATATCGAAGGATTGCCTGCTTCACCTTTTGAGGCAGAACTTAAACCATAAAGTGTTTTAATTTTAAAACCTTAGGAATATGAAAACAATAAAGAGTGCTTTTTTGGGGTTTAGTCTGGCGCTGCTTATTCTGAATCAGCAGTGCCAGGGGCAGGAATACAAATACCTTGAAGCACCAGTAACCGGCATTACAGCTGATAATGGTATTAAACAACCTGTAACTGTAAAGGTGATATATGACAATTATGTCAAAGTCAGCGGATTAGAGTCAGACTGGGGCTTTGCAATTCTGATTGAAGGACTGGAAAAGACAATTCTTTTTGATACAGGTACCAAACCTGATATTTTTACTTCGAACTTTAAAAAAATGGGGCTTGATGCTGCGAAGGTTGATTTTCTGGTAATATCCCACGAGCATGGCGATCATACCGGAGGGATTCCAGCTTTTGTTGAAATGAAAAAGGATATTCCGGTAATTATTCCTCATTCATTCTCAGATAAATTTAAAAAGAGAATGTCTGAACTCAGCCTGGAGCCTCTTCTGGTTAAAGAATCTGCGAATATCTGTGAAAACCTTTACACTTCAGGTGAGTTTGACTATCAGATAGCTGAGCAGGCACTGGTGCTGAACACTAAAAAAGGACTGGTTGTAATGACAGGCTGTTCCCACCCGGGAATAGTTGAAATGCTCAAAGAAATCAAGACGATATTTAACAAGAATATTTACATGGTTTTCGGAGGTTTTCATTTGTTGAATAAATCTGAGAAGGAGATGAATGAAATAATATCTGAAATGAAAACACTTGGAGTCATTAAGTGCGGAGCTACACACTGCACTGGAGAAAAACAGATCCAGATGTTCAAGGATTCTTTCGGAGAAAATTACTTCGGGCTGGGAGTCGGGAATACAATAATTATTGAATGAGAGTGACACAGAGTTTTTATACCTTGCGGTTTTTATTATGAGATTGATGAAGAAACAATTACTTATGTTCATTGGATTATCGACATTCATAATCGGATATTCCCAGTCATTTATACAGCCAAATTACGGACTAAAGAGCCATGAGACACTGGAAATCAAAAAGATAGAAGCGACACCAGAGGCAGTTACCTTTTTTATGAGTATTGAAAACCGGATACAGAGCGGCACATTCTGCGCTGATAAGAATATCTTCATCATATATCCTGACGGGACGAAAAGCAAGCTTGTATCTTCAAGTGGTGTTCCTGTATGCCCGGATTCATATAAATTCAAACTGGCAGGAGAGAAGCTCGATTTTATACTGGAGTTTCCTCCTGTTAAAGCCGGAACTGCATGGATAGATTTGGTCGAGGAGTGCAGTGATAACTGTTTCTCATTTTATGGTGTAACGCTCGATAATGTGCTGAATAAAAGGCTGGATGACATCTTCGATAAGGCTTCAAAGGGAAAGCCTGCTGATAATATCGTTCTTTTTAAATCTCTCCTTGATAGTATTGCCACTCAGAATCTTGGAATTGAAGGATCGCTTTATGTCAACATAATAGAGGCAGCCATGGAGGAAGCGGATAAGGTCAACTCAATTGCATGGTATAAGAGGTTGGCTTCATCAAATGCTCCAGGGTTAAGCCGGTATCTTAAATATCTGAACGACAAAGGTATAAAGTATTAATATGTGCTTCTGTAAAAAAGGCTGATCCAATCCGGATCAGCCTTTTTCCATAATGCGGAATATTATCTTAGAAACTTAACTCTACTCCAACTCCTACAACCAATGTGCTTTTTGTATAGGTTTCAGTAGGCAGAAGGTTGGTAGCCCCAAGAAAATGATTTACAGATTTCTCGTCCTCGAGATACATAGTGTAACTGGCTCCCAGGTTAATTCTTAATTTATTAAGTGTGAATGCTCCTCCGCCGCCAAATGTATGTGTTGCATTACCGTAGGTCAGATCACTCTGATATACACTATTGACACCTAAATTGCCATATACGTACCCTGCACTCACAAGCCAGTTATCGGAAACTTTATACTCAAGTCCGGCCTGCAGCGACATACCATTATTGTCAATAATTTCACTGTTGTCGACATGTACTGTCGGTGTTGCAGGATTCAGGTCACTGTCAGTTTTATGTCCATAATCAGCTGATTTGTCAAAGTAATAATTCCCTCCCAGAGACAACTTGAGCTTTGATAACGTGTAATCAGCACCAATGGCAAGCATTGCAGGCATATCTGCTCTTTTCTTTTCATTATCAATGAATATGCCTCCTCCTAAAGCAGGACCAGCCAAAGATGTTGTAAGTTCAAGTTTAGTCATGAACTCATATTTAATTGCAATGTTCAGCGCTTCGATGGGTGAAATGTCAACACTTATGATCGGTGAATAGCCCATTCCGGTCTCTTCTGCATCAACTTCAATATCCTGTGTTGCAGCTGCATATCCGGTCATTGTAGCCGCGCCTGTAGTCATAGTTGTAGAAGTAGCAGTGAATACTGGTGCGGCACCCCCAAGGACAGCCTGTGCATAAGCAATTGTTGCGCCTCCTATCTGGGCCGGTGTTTGTCCTGCTGCACCCATTATAGTTTGTATTGTAGTAATGTCAGTTGTTGTTAGTCCAGCAGCAGTTCCGTTGGATAACAGCACGGCACCGCCACCGCCATCAATTATTGGTTGTAAACCAGTATAATAGGAACTGGCTCCAGTTGCCAATTGACTATATGCAGCAGCCCCGGCAGTAAGGGTTGTTGCTCCGGATGTGAAGAAATCGCTTGCATGAACCATTGAACCGGTATATGCGCCAAAGGCCGGATAATTTGGGTTGATGCTTATATCTCTAAGGTACCCGTTATAGGTATTTTTTGCAGTAACAAGGCGGAAACCGGCTGCAAC
>CAYNGW010000087.1:0-7194 GCA_964396955.1 uncultured Rikenellaceae bacterium
TACTACTTCTACGATTTCAATGCGAAGGTTAACTACGACTTCGGCAGGAAGAACAAGCTTTATCTCAGCGGCTATTTCGGAAAGGATAAGTTCTATGTAAAGAACAATATGTACGATGTTAAAGAAGATGTAGGCTTTTTATGGGGCAATGCCACGGGTACCCTTCGCTGGAATCACCTTTTTAACAGCAAAGTTTTTTCAAATACATCGCTTGTATTCAGTAATTATGAATTCGGTATTTATGATGAATATGTTTACCTCCCTGAAGGTAAAGATTATTATGCCGAATATTATTCCGGGATAAGGGATTTCAGCCTGAAATATGATGTCGATTTCATACCCAATCCAAGGCACTGGATAAAGGCCGGTGCTGTCTCAATTCTTCACAGGTTCAATCCACATGCTTTTGTAGAGATTGATAAGCCACGCAATATTAATACCAGGAAGGTAAGGTATACAAACGGGATAGAATCAGGTCTGTATGTTGAAGATACGTGGCAACCGGTTCAAAACCTCAAGATAAACGGAGGATTACGTTTCAGCCACTTTCTGGCTACCAGAGAACAGTATCATTATTTTGAGCCGAGGTTATCAGTTGCATGGAGGATCAGGAACGGGCTTGCGCTGAAAGCATCATATGCCGAAATGAATCAATACATTCATCTGATCTCAAACACCGGCATCAGCCTGCCTACGGATCTCTGGGTGCCGACTACCGACAGGATCAGCCCTCAGCATTCACGACAGACGGCCATTGGTATAGTAAAAGATATTAAAAGTCCGGAACTTGCTTTTTCCCTGGAAGGATATTACAAAACGATGAATAATGTCCTCGGATATAAAGAGGGCGCCTCATTCCTTGCCCTTGATGATCCAGAATCGGCCACAGGCATCAACTGGCAAGATAATGTGACTGCAGGGAGGTCATGGTCTTACGGGATTGAATTCCTTGCCCAGAAGAAAGCGGGCAGGTTTACCGGATGGATAGGCTATACGTTGTCGTGGACACAGATGCAGTTCGACTCACTTAACTTCGGTAAGAAATTCTTTGCAAAGTACGACAGAAGACATGATATTTCAGTTGTCGGGACTTATAAACTCAATGATCACATAACCATTTCAGGCACATGGGTTTACGGGACAGGGAATTCAGTTACCCTGCCGTTATCTGAGTACATTGCCCCGGCTCATTTACAGGGCGACATGAGAAATCCGGGGTACCCGAATTATTATGATCCCCATTACACAAGCATGTTCGGTCAGATAGTAAAAGATTATGGCGTAAAGAATAATTATCAGATGGGGGCATATCACAGGCTTGATTTTGGCATTCAATTCCACAAAGAGAAAAAATGGGGCGAACGGATATGGGAGATATCAGTCTATAATGTCTATAACCGGATGAATCCTTTTTACTACTATATCCAATATAATACAATAAATAATAAGGATTACGGTGTCCTGAGCCAGGTAAGTCTTTTCCCGATAATTCCTTCATTTACTTATTCATTCAGATTCTGAATATGAAATTGCGGTTCATAAAATATTGCATTTTCATTTTAATAAACATCCTCCTCATCGGGTGTGAAAAAGACGTTAAGACCGTTGATCTTCCCCTTTTTAAGCAGATGCTTGCAATTGCCTCATTTATTTCACCTTCCGATTCTGTTTCATATGTTTTTGTCAGTTCAAATCAAAGATTGTATGGCGAATTGAATGAAGAAAACACTGGAAATATTTCCGGCACCATCTCTGACGGATCAAATGAGGTTTCTCTGGACACTGTCCAAAACGGACTGATTTTCAGCCGGGAGAAAATGCAGATACAATACGGTAAAACATACACACTAAAGCTCATAAGCGATATAGGTCTGTCTGCCGAAGCATACTGCTCAGTACCCGGGAAAAAAGAATTTAATATGAGTGTTGATACCTTTTTTGTGGAACTGAACAATGTGCAGATTAATGACAGCATATTTCATGTCTATTGTCTTAACGTATTCACAATTTCATTTTCAGATTTCCAGGGGGAAGATAATTTCTATCGTTTAACCGGAAATATAACCACGTATAAAACAAATCCAGGGACAGGAGAAATCTATCAATCTAAAGGGAAGATTTATATGGATAAGGAGTTCTATACTGATAATGGAATGGATGGCAAAAGGATATCACTGAGTGAAAGATCAGGTGGCTATTCTACTTTTTCAATTGAAGATTCTGCTTTTTTAACCATGTACTTGTTTAATACCGAGAAATCCTATTACATGTATCACACATCACTGGAAAACTATAACAGTGATGAGAATCCCTTTTCCGAAGTAACACCGGTATATTCAAATATCAAGGGAGGACTGGGTATTTTTACATCCTATACAGTTGATTCAGTGGTATACAGGATCAAATAGGATAAAAGTGGTGAGGGAGATTCCTCGCTGGCGCCCGGAATGACATAGCAAAAATCAGGGAGGTGAGAGGAGGAGCGGCAATTTAACAAATGATTAACACAACATTAACACAGATTTCTGCAACAAAATGAAATATTGAACGTCATTATGATGATTGAATAAGTCTACATACGGGCCGTTCGGCCAAATTCTACGATCAGGTTTAAAGTTAATCGCGGAAAGACATCAGACGATGTCTTTCCTTCTTTTTATACCTTGCCTATTAAAATCAATTTTATACATTTCGTAAGTCATAATTTAAACCTGAAAAAACTACCTATGAAAAAGCTTTTATTCATAATGATTATGAGAAGGAAAAGCTTCAGAATGGACTTGAAGAAAGGTGTAATGGAACAATTCCACTACGATAATAAGGTGAAATGAGCCTGAGATCAGGGCAGAAAATAAAATTGCAGGTTTTTCCTAAAATTTATACCTTACACCGCTTTTTCAGATTACAAATCTTACTGTTTTAAAGTATGGATATTAAGACCAGTTCCAACTCAAATATCGGCATTAAACAAGATCTGTACCTTGGTCTGGATATCGGATCAGTATCGCTGAATACCGTATTGATTGACGATAATTTTAATATCCTTGAAGACTTTTATGATTATGTCCACGGGAAACCTTTTCATATGCTGTTTGACAGGCTCTCCTGCATTTTGAAGGATCATCCGGAATTAAATATCAAAGGCATAGCTGTTACCGGCACCGGCGGTAAGCTGGCTGTCAGTCTTATCGGTGGATTGTTCGTAAATGAAATTATTGCCCAGGCAACCTCCTCCGGCTCGATATTTCCGGATGCAAAAACGGTTATTGAGATAGGCGGTGAGGATTCGAAGCTGATCCTGCTGGAAAAGGATCCTTTAACCGGAAAATCGCGGCTGGTCGACTTTGAGATGAACAGCATCTGTGCTGCGGGAACCGGATCATTTCTCGATCAGCAGGCACGAAGGATCGGTGTCCCAATTGAAAAAGAGTTCGGGGAGATGTCGCTCAAATCGGTTGATCCGCCAAGGATAGCAGGCCGATGCAGTGTATTTGCAAAGAGCGATATGATACATCACCAGCAGATCGCTACACCCCTGCATGATATTGTTGCCGGTCTCTGCTTCGCCCTTGCACGTAATTTCAGGAGCAATGTCGCGCGAAGCAAGGATATAATAAAACCCGTTGTATTTTCAGGCGGCGTTGCAGCCAATATCGGCATGGTAAGGGCTTTCAGGGAAGTCCTTAACCTGAAGGATGATGAACTTATTATTCCAGAGCACCATGCATCAATGGGCGCTATAGGAGCAGTAATGTATGCACTCTCCAACAACCTTGAGATGAATCATTTCCTGGGTCTTGAGAATCTTGGGAAATATCTGGCTGATGATTCAACCGAATTTGTCAGCCTGCCAAAGCTGATTGAATCCGGAGCCGTTTATGATAAAATGGTCCATTTCCAAAAGAACGGCAATGAGAAGCTGCCCGTTTATCTCGGAATTGATGTCGGTTCTCTGAGCACAAACGTAGTGCTTATAGACAAAGATCACAATGTCGTTGCCCGGAGATATCTGCCAACTGCAGGCAAACCCCTGGAAGCCATACAGAAAGGGATGACAGAGATCTACGACGAGATTGGAGAAGATGTGGCAGTCATAGGAGCCGGAAGTACCGGGTCAGGGCGTTATCTCACCGGTGATTTTATCGGGGCTGATACTATCCAGAATGAGATTACGGCTCAGGCTACGGCCGCTATTGATTATGATCCGACCGTTGATACCATATTCGAGATCGGGGGACAGGATTCAAAGTATATAAGTATCGAAAACGGCGTTGTAGTTGACTTTGAGATGAACAAGGTGTGCGCAGCAGGCACAGGATCATTCCTTGAAGAACAGGCCGAAAAACTCGACATCAATATCGTTGATGAATTCGGATCCATGGCATTGAATTCAGATTGTCCTGTCAAGCTTGGTGACAGGTGTACGGTATTCATGGAGTCAGACCTGAATTCTTTCATGCAAAAAGGAGCCAGGAATGAGAATCTTGTAGGCGGACTGGCTTATTCAATTGTATACAACTACCTCCAGAAAGTAGTTGCTGACCGGAGAATCGGCGACAAGATCTTCTTCCAGGGGGGAGTAACCAACAATAAAGCTGTTGTAGCGGCTTTTGAGCAGGTACTGGGAAAGAAGATCATCATACCGCCTCACTTTGACGTTACCGGCGCAATTGGTGCGGCAATCCTTGCAAAAAGGTCGATGAAAGAGGGACAAAAAACAACCTTCAAGGGTTTTGGTATCCGAAATGCAACTTACGATATGAGCAGGTTTGTATGTCAGGCCTGTACAAACCATTGTGAGATCAGGAGGGTCAAGATAGCAGGTGAGGAAAAATCACTCTTTTACGGTGGTCGCTGTGAAAAGTATGAGACAGACGGCAGGAAAAAATCAGCAGGCAACATACCTAATCTCTTCCTTAAAAGGACTGAGATGCTGATGGAAGGCTATGAAGAACCGAAAGAAAAGAAGAATACGACCATTGGCATCCCAAGAGCCCTTATGGTATTCTACCAGCAGTTTCCCTTCTGGAGGACATTTTTTGAAAGACTTGGGTTCACAGTTGTTATATCACGGGAATCCGATAAATCGATAGTCACCGAATCCATTGAAATCATAACAACAGAGACTTGTCTTCCTGTTGAGATCATGCACGGGCATGTCATTGATCTTGTCAACAAGGGTGTCGATTATATTTTTCTTCCATTCATCGTAAATGCCAAATTTCGTCCGGGCAACAAGACCTTTAACTGCAACTGTCCGTGGGTGCAGACCTATCCGTTCATGGTAAAGGCAGCACTCAAAGGGAAGATCGATGAATCAAAGCTGCTTACGCCGACACTCCATTTCAGGTTTTTTGAAAGGGCGCTGGTAAAAGAAATGAGTGCTTTTTTCAGCAGCAAGTTCGGATTAAGGAAAAATGATATAAAAGAAGCTATATATTATGCTGATGCCATCCAGGTAGCATTTGAGAAGAGGCTTGTGGATTACGGCAGGGAGGTATTCAGCAATCTGCCTGAAAAGTGCAGACCGGTTATTCTCCTGGGACGTCCTTATAACAGCTCGGATCCGCATCTGAATCTTGGACTGATCGAAAAGCTTATCGCACAGAATGTCATGCCGATACCACTCGATATGCTAGATCTCACACCCTACAATATATTCGTCAACTACAGGAATATGTACTGGCCCAACGGGCAGAAGGTCATTGCCGCTGCCCAGCATATCGCAAAGACTGACGGTCTATATGCTGTCTACCTGAGCAATTTCCGGTGCGGACCCGATTCCTTCATCTGGCATTACGTTACAGAGGAGCTTAAAGGCAAGCCTTTCCTCCATCTTGAGGTAGATGAACATTCTGCCGATGCAGGCATGGTTACACGGATCGAAGCTTTTCTTGACAGCCTGAAAGGCTCGGAGATGAATGAGAAGAGGGAGGTAAATATCTTCAGGCCAAGGCCAAGTCCTTCATCGCCTCCTGCCGACAGGATCCTGTATTTCCCATATATGAACGATGGCGCATACATGATCGCGGCAGCAACCAGAAGTATCGGTGTTCCTTCGGAGGTTTTGCCAAAACAAACTGAAGAAGACCTTGCAATAGGTAGAAAATATACTTCATCAAAAGAGTGTTTCCCCATGATATGTGTCACCGGAAGCTTTGTAAAAAAATTACAGGAGCCGGGGGCCGATCCTTCAAAAATGAGCTTCTTCATGCCCGACCATAATGGTCCGTGCCGGTTTGGACAGTACAACCATTTTCACAGGATACTATTCGACAGACTTGGTTTTGAAAAAGCTGAATTGATAACCCCGTCAAACGACACATCGTACGAAGACATTGCCGGTGAGCATGGACAGAAATTCAGGATAAATGCGTGGAAAGGATTCATCGTGGCAGATTATATCAGAAAAATCCACCGCGAGATAAGACCTTATGAAATCAATAAGGGTGAAGCTGACGCTCTTTACCAGGATGCTATAAACAGGCTTGAAAGATGCATTGAAAAAGGATCCAGGGGACTTCATCTAGTTCTTACCGGGATTGCCAGGGATTTCATGGCAATTAAGGCAGACAGGTCGGAAAGGAAACCGATTGTGGCGATCCTCGGTGAGATTTTCATGCGCGACAATGCCGGTTGTAACGGCAACATAGCCAACAGGCTGGAAGATCTCGGAGTGGAAGTCCTGATAGGACCATTCTCTGAATGGATATATTATTCAACATATCGTTTTACACGTGACAGCCGCTGGAAAAATGATCCAAAAGGGGTAATCAAGTCAAAGATCCAGGGTCTAGGACAGGATATCATCGCTGCATCACTGCTCAAGGGAATAAAGAAATTCACGGATCATCATAAGGATGTTTCGCTTCATGAGATGCTGAATCTGTGCAATACTTATGTAAGTGAGTTTTATGATGGCGATCCGCCGATAGCAATGGGATCATCAGTTGCTCTTACAAAAAGGGGAGTTTCAGGTATTGCAGCAATACTTCCGTTTACCTGCATGCCGGGGACTCTTATCGCATCAGTCAGCGATTCCTTCAGAAAAGATCACAACAACATACCTTTTATAAATATTGCTTACGACGGGCAGGATACCGTGTCGCTTGAGACAAGACTCCAGGCATTTGTGTTCCAGGTAAGGGAGTTTTCCAGGGTGGCTGAACCGGTTCATAACTGAATAAGTCTTGC
>CAYNGW010000087.1:7294-8640 GCA_964396955.1 uncultured Rikenellaceae bacterium
GTCTTGCAGGTACATAATGGCGAAGGGACTTGCATGACCTGCAGGACTTTTTTTATACCACTTTAAATCCTAATAGTTCCAGCATCTTTCTGGTATTTTTTGTTCCGCCATTAAGTTTGACTGTATAGGCAGTGAACTCTCTTCTGAGCCTATAGTCGCCTCGCTGTTTTTCAAAGTCGGATGGTGAAAACCGGAGCGCGATATTATCTTCATCAATATTATACGTATGGAAAACAGTTTGCCTGATAATGTCTTCATCAGTTTTTCCAATGCCGCTTACTGATATTACAGGTTTTTCAGGCTTAGGAACCTTGCCGGGATACCAGCCTTTAAGAGGAAGGTTAAAATGACTGCATAAAGCATTTACGACAATTGATGTACCGTTTGCTTTACCATCAGTTGAATAGCCCGCAATATGCGGTGTGGCAAGGAACGTTTTTGACATAAGGTCGAGATCAATGTCAGGTTCATTCTCCCACACATCCAGTACAGCTCCTGCCAGCTTCCCGGATTCCAGCGTCTTCTTAAGGGCTCCTGTTTCTGCCACCTCACCCCGTGAAGTATTAATGAACCATGTCTCCTTCTTCATCTTTTTAAAACTCTTTTCATTAAAAAGATGCCAGGTACAGTCCTCCCCGACGACATTTAACGGAACATGAAGTGTAACAATATCAGATTCATACAGGATTGCTCCAAGGTTGACGAAGTTCTTTTCGCCTTCCTTCCTTGCCCTGGGAGGATCGTTGAGGAGAACATTCATTCCCAGAGTATGGGCAAGCTCTTCTACTTTTGAACCAACATTGCCGACACCTACAATACCGATTGTCTTACCTTTCAGGCTGAAGCGAAATTCAGCAGCTATCTTCAGGAGGACAGCTGCCATATATTGTTGCACTGACCAGGAATTACACCCCGGAGCATTGGTCCAGAATATCCTGTTCTTTTCACAGAAATGAGTATCTATATGGTCGAATCCGATTGTTGCAGTTCCAATAAACTTTACTTTAGTCCCCTTAAGAAGAGACTCCGTGCATTTTGTTCTTGTCCTTGTAAGAAGTGCATCGGCATCCTTAAGGATCCTATTGGTGATCTGCTTCCCTGGCATGTAAATCACTTCGGCATAAGGTTCGAGAACGCCCTGGAGAAAAGGGATTCTATCGTCTGCTATGATTTTCATCTTCCCCGATATTTAATGTGAAATTAAATATTTTTGCTGAATTAAATTAAGCTAAAAAAGATATAGTTAATAAGAATCTATTCAATTATCGTCATCTCTTGCAGAAGATAACCGGCTCCGGCATATTTTTCAATCAGAAACAGAACATATCTTATATCGAGGCTTATAT
>CAYNGW010000088.1:0-8574 GCA_964396955.1 uncultured Rikenellaceae bacterium
CAAAATAGATCATGAGGTCCTTTGGCATCATTGCTTTAAGTTTCATTAAAGAATCAGCCTCTCTGGCGGCGGCATCCGGGACCGTAACAACAACAGCGGGCTTCCTGAGCTCAGGCAGCAGATGGTCGTTGTAAAGCCATGCGGAAACAAAGCACCAGATGACAAATGCAACAAATCCAGTAATTAGAATTCTCATATCATTTATGTTTAGTTACAGATCGGGTTTTAATCCTTACAAGTTAGGAAAATATTATAACATTACAGAGATTTTTATCGAATATATTATTCAGAAAGAATATTCCCTTACACATCGCTTTCCTTAATGAGTTTCCGCCTTTTCATTATATTTTCGGAGGTATGATCTTATACATCACAGGTGTAACCAGCCTTGCCAGGAGTGTCGATGTTATGAGCCCGCCGATTATTACAAAAGCCAGCGGTGAATAAAGTGCTGATCTGCTCAGGGCAATAGGCAGAAGACCTCCTATTGCGGTCAGTGTTGTAAGCAAAACGGGAAGGAACCTGATCTCTCCGGCTTTTTCAATAGCTTCATCCAGAGGCGTACCCAGCTTCCGCAACTGGTTTGTAAAATCGACAAGCAGGATGGAGTTTTTGATCTCAATACCTAATAATGCCACAAAACCAATTGCAGCGGCAAATGAAAGAGTATAACCTGTAGCCCATAACATCATCAGTCCGCCGATAATTCCAAGCGGAATGACTGAAAGTACAATAAGGGTGCTCTTGAAAGTCCTGAATTCAAGAATCAATACTGCGAAAATCCCGAAAATGGCAATAATTATGGCGGTTCCAATGCCTTCAAAGTTCTCCCTCCTGCTTTCTATTTCACCGGCTTCAATAATCTTATATCCCTCCGGAAGCTTCAGCTCCCTGATCCGTGAGATTACTTCCCTGGCAACCCTGTCAGTATTGTATCCTGTTCTGACGGATGAAGAAACCGTCATAGCCCTTTCATTATTGTAATGCTGTATGAGAGTCGGTGAGTTTGAAAATCCGTAACCGGCCAGCTGTGCAAGCGGGATCTGCGAACCCGCCAGTGATGCAATATAAATATTGTCAAGAACCAGCGGTGAACCCTCTTTGCCTGCCGGCATCCTGACATTTATTGAATATTCCCTGCCTTCAGGATCGCGATATTTTCCGGCAACAATTCCTGCAAGAGAGAGCCTGACAGTCCTGTCTATCTCTGCAGAAGGGACTCCGAAAATACCTGCCTTACCCGTATTTATGCCAATCCTTATGTCCGTAAGAGACTGACTGAGAGGATTTTTTACATATGTTGTCCCTTCATGCAACGTGAAGATATCCTCAATGATGCCTGAATAACGCTTCAGTGTGTCAAGATTGTCCCCTATAAGCCTTACGGCAACGGGAGCATCAACGGGAGATCCGTTCTCAAATTCATTTACATATATCCTTGCATTTACATATGTATTCAGCGTATCCCTCAGATCGTCAATAAACCTGCCGATTTCAGGAACAAGATCCCGTTTTATCTCACACAGTATTTCTCCAAGAGTTGCCTGTTCGCTTTTCTGGAACGAATTATAATAGATCATCGGATTTCCTTTCCCGACATTTGACATAAAGTAAACCACTTCAGGTTTTTGGCTCAGAACCGATTCAACGAATTTTACGGCTTTGTCAGTTTCATGGATGCTGCTTCCCCTGGGTGTTTCGACAGTTATAAAGAACTGTGGTAATCCTGCTTTCGGGAAAAGGCTGAAACCAATTATATCGATGATAAAAAGAGAGAGGACAAAAATTACTGCAGCGAAAACTACGGTCTTTAAAGGATTGCCAAGCGACCAGTGAAGTGCCCTTGCATAAGTGAAATCTATGGCTTTATGAAAGCCCCTCAGTACAATATTTCCCCTGGGATCAATACCGCCTTTGAATAATTTGCTGGTTATGAACGGTATTATTGTAAGGGCAACAAATAATGATCCGATGACAATGAATGTTACTGCAGTCGGCAATACCCTCATATATTGACCCGCTTTTCCGGGGAGGAACATCAGCGGAAGAAATGCAAGAATAAGAGTGGCCGTGCATCCGATGACAGCCGGGCCTATCTGCCTTGTCGCCTGTATCGAAGCTTCAAAAGGCTTTGTGCCCCCTCTTACCCATCGTGATATATTTTCCACGACAACTATTGAATCGTCAACCAACAACCCGAGTGCTATCACAGCCCCGACAATACTCAGCTGGTTTATGCTGAATCCTGTAATGTAAAGACCTGTCAAACCGATAAGAATGGATAGCGGGATGGAAATCATTACAATGCCTGAAGCCCTGAAGCCAAGGGGGAGAAGGGTTATGAGCACGAGAAGAATTGCATAAAGAAAGTCACGCTGAAGACGTCCGAGCTTTGCTTTTACATTTGCCGCCTGGTCAAAGCCTCTTTCAAGAGTGACACCGGCTGGCAGTTTCTTTTCAAAGGAATCGAAGACCTCATAGATTGAATCGCGCATCCTGTGAATGTTCTGCCCTTTTTTCATGCTGGCAATGATGAAGGCAGCTTTCCTGCCATTATATCTTCCATAATATTTAAGATCTTCATACTGCCAGCTCACATCAGCAATATCTTTCAGATAAAGCACCTGCCCCATGCCCGCACCGACAATTGTTCTTTCCACCTCCTCAATGCTTTCATAACTGCCGCTCGCCCTGATATTGAATTTCTTCGGGCCTATTTCCAGGGAACCTCCCGGGATATTGGCATTTTCACTCTGAATAGCGCTTATCACCTGGCTGACCGTAACATGCAGCTGCGCCATCCTCGGAAGATTGATCTCCACCCTGAGCTCCTGCTGAGGATATGCAACAGCCTGAGCTTTTCTTATTCCCGGGATAGCCGAGATCTCATCCCTGAGATCCCCGGCAAGCCTTCCAAGCTCATAATATTCTGCCGTCTCTGAAACAAGCACACTTTGTATTATATTGGTATTGCCGGCCTGTATCTTTAATACCTCAACACTGTAAAGATCTTCAGGCAGTGAAGTCCTGACGGAATTTATCTGCCGCTGGAGGTCGTCAAATTTTATGTCCGGATCGGACTGGGGTGAAAATTCAACGACTATGATTGCAACATCCTCTTCAATCTCGCTGGTGATCCTGTCAATATCCTCAAGCTCATTAATGCTCTTCTCAAGCTTGTCCACCACAAGCTGTTCAATATCTGCCGGAGTAGCGCCCGGGTAAATTGCAATTACAGGGAAAATGGTCACCGGGAATTCAGGATCTGCCGCCTGCGGGATCTTTATGTAGGAATAGATCCCAAGAGAAACCAGAAGAAGAAAAACAACGATGGTGAACTGGTAATTCTTTACTGATAATTCTGATATTTTCATAATACTATTTTTTTACCACGAGGTAACACTGGCCTTCGCTCCGCTCAGGCTGACACAGTTACACTATCGTAATACTCCGAGAATTCATATCGCATATTGCATATCGTATATAATACATTGTATATTTCCTGCCGTTGTACCTTTGCCCCGTTGTACCTTTGCGCCGTTGTACCTTACTTTACTACCTCCACCTTCATCCCATCCCTCAGGTATGCTGCTCCTTCAGAAACTATTTCATTTATTCCCTGCGGAATACCTGTTACCACAGTTTCCGGGCCTTTGATTGTCTTAATTTCAATTTCATGCTTTTCAGCTGTTCCTGAATCTGAAACTGAATAAATAAAACCTTTTTGTCCGTCAGCTTCAACAATGGCGCCTACCGGAACCATGGTGAAGGTCTGTTTTTTTGCAGGGGATATATCAACACCAGCTACAAAGCCTGAAGCCAGCCGGTATCCCATTCCATCAAGACTCAATTCTGTTTCATAGGTGCCGGTCATGGGGCTGGCCATCTCGCTTACGAGGTCAACAACCGCCGGAAATTTAATCCCGGGCCAGGCATCAAAAACAACAACCGCTGAATCGCCGGGATTGATCCTGACGACATCACGGTCGGAAAGACCTGCTTTCACTTTCCAGAATTTCCCCCTGGTACCAAAAAGAAAAACCGGGTAGCCTGCCCCGACCAGTTCATTCTGCTTTACAAGCTGCCTGAGCACAACGCCATCAGCAGGAGCCTTGATTGTTGAATGCAAAAGATTGAACCTGGCAATTTCCATGTTTGATTTTGCAACATTAAGGGCTGTTGTTGCATTCTGAAACTGCTCCAGGGTTGCAACAGTGTCGGTGTAAAGACTTTTAGCCCGGGTCCAGTCGCGCAGTGCCTTTTCGTATCCGCTCCGTGCAAGATCAACATTTGCATTTATCTCAGACAGGTTAAGCGCCGCCAGAATGTCGCCTTTCTTTATATTATCTCCCTCTCTTGCATTGATAGCGGCAACAATACCTCCCGTTTTAAATGATAATTTTATCTCTTCCTCTGAAGCCAGCATACCGCTTGAATGGACAGAAATGCTTAAATCCTCCGGGGTAATTTTCAAAACCCTTACTCTTGTGGTTTCCGTCTTTGCGCCTGGTGCCGTATCATTCCTGCAGCCGCTAAGCAGAAACAGGAAAAAACATATAAATAAAATTGCTTTTTTCATTATCTGGTAATGTTATTCTGTTTTGTCCAGTGCGGTGATTTTTTCAAATTCAGCAAATGCCGACAGGTATTTAAATCTTGAAATGATCAGGTTTTCCTCGGATTGTGTCATGCTTGTCCTGGCATCAATGTATTCGATGAGGCTTGACTGGCCTTCACTGTATTTTTTTTCCACGATCCTGTAACTTTCACGGGCATTTTTTAAACGGCTCTCAGCGGCTGCAATTCCCTTGTCTGCAGCAGAAAGCTCGTTCAGTGCATCAATAACCTGCAGCTCGATCTGCTTCTTTGCCTCTTCAATCTGACTTTCGGCCATCTCTTTCTGTATTAACGCCTGCCTTATCCTTGCCTTGTTGCTGAATCCTTCAAAAAGGTTCCATGTAAGAACTGCCGAAGCCTGCATGTAATCCTGCTCTTTATTGAAAGCATATTTTTCACCCTGGAAACCGTAGTCCGCAACGGCAAAGAGGTCAGGCAGCTTTTGCGACTGGTTCATTTTAACCTGCAAGCCTGTTATCTTTTCATAATTCTCAAGCTTCCGGATCTCTTCCCTGTTCTCAAGGGCGGTTAATTTATAATCGCCGGTCAGTTGTGACAGTGCAGGGAAGATTCCCGGCTGCTGAACGATGATGCTGTCGGTTAACGGCTTGTTTAACAGGAAATTAAAATAAGCGTTAGCTATTTTGCTGTTCTTTTCGGCATTCTGCAGCTCCTGGTCAAACTTGTTGAGTTCCGCTTCGGACCGGTACAGGTAATCAACAGTTACCTTATCATTACTTATAAGCTTCCGGTTCACCCTTATATTTTCCATCAGTAGTTTACGCGTGTCTGTGAGCATTGACACCAGGGCACCGGCCATGGCCGCATTGTAATATGCTTTTTTTATTTCAGCAGTAAGTTCTCTTTTGTATTGTTCCACATCCATTTCACCAATAAGTGTCAGCTCCTTCCTTATCCTTGAATTGTAATAAATATCTGTATTGAATATAGGCTGGACAATGCGCATTTTTGTCTCATGCTCAGTAGGCCTCAGGAATTTTATCTGCTGATTGTCTATTACCGGGAACAGGTTCGATGAAGTAAGGCTGTTCAGTGTTGCATAAACCGGATTCAGCATATCACCAACCGGGAAGTCAATGACACGTCCTCCCTCGGAGACCGTATAACGTGCATTGAAGCTCACTCCCGGATAAAATAAGCCGCGTGCTTCCCTCAGGGCTTCAATGCTCCTTTCATAATCCGATTGCTTTTGCTTCAGGGCAAGGTTATTTTCAATACCGTAACTTATATACCTCTCCAGTACCGGCTGTCCCTTCAACATTGCAGGAATCATTAAAATGACAAGCAATATTCTGTTTTTCATGATTTTACTGATCTGACTGCTTCCATGGCTCTTACCCTCTCCTGCATATTGTGGATAATCGCCTCAAACAGGCCTTTTACCAGTTCCCTGTTCTGCACTGAGCCTTTCTCATAGAGTGTTTCAGCAAAGGTGAAAATCTCTCTCTGAAATGACATCTGTCCTTTATAGGCAATCTGTCCTTTTTCAGAGAGTCTCAGATTGAACTCCTTTTTATTATTTGTGTTTGACTTCAGTACCAGGTTCTTACTTACCAGCTTCCTGATAGTCTGGGAGATTGCTCCCCTGGTCACACCCATCTTCTCTGCCAGCCGAGTCATATTTATCTCCCTGTTCTTACCGACGGTTGTAATAGTGTGGATCTCGGTAAAATATAACAAGTCGCCTGTCCCGTAGTCGACAGGTCTCCTGGCAATGACAGAATAGAGATGAAGGATTTTCAGGAACTGATCAATCAGTGATTGCAATTCATTGTTCATAGTAATTTTGTTTAGATGCTAAACAAAATTATAATTTGTTTATATGCTAAACAAATTATTAACACAAAAAATATGGTTATGAATATGGATTTTTCTGATCAGGGAAGATCAGGGGCTGGTAAATATTAATTAAAATGCTGTATTCAAAGAAGATATCAGTCTTTAAAAAGGTGCTTTTTTCTGAATTCTTTCAGGAGTGTTTCTTCAGATTCATTATTTTTTATGCCTTCAAACAGCAGATTAACCAGTTTATCAATGGTCTTGTCACCAAATCCTGCTTCAATGGCGAACTTTTTCAGCATCTTTATTTCACTTTCCTTGACAACTTCATCGGCAAGAATCATCTGGGCAACCTGGTAAAGATGCTCGAATTTTTCGTCAAGGCTGTAGGGGGGAATATAATGATGGCCTCTCTGGGTATGCATCAGATCATCAATCTCAGGATCGGTCAGCCCGAATTTCCTCCCCTCCTTATGAAGAAGGTCAAGCTCTTCCTTGCTTATCTTCTTGTCGCTCCTTGAGATCTGTACAAGATGAATAAAGGCCTCCTTATTCACTCTTTTGCCGTACGGTGTTGTATAGTCTAAGAATTTCATATTCCCGCAAATGATGGTTTAATACCTTTTTAGATTCCCGGTTTAAAATTATAAAAATATTACCAGTATGTTTTATGTTTATTAATGAATTAATGTGTTAATTATCCTGTTTTAATTCGGCTGTTCTTTCAGCCCAGAATTCATTAAAGCTACTTACCGGGTCCTCACAAAGATAAACCGTGGTGCCATATTCCCTGGCATCAGGATTTGTAATGCTCCCAACAATGGTTATTTTTTCAAAAAGTTCTTTAATATCATCACCCGGCTCATCATTTATATAAATGGCTGATTTAATATCAGGATTGAACTGGTGTGGGAACCAGTACATGAAGCTTTCGTTAAAGCTTACCGCTTCCGGAAGGCCGTATTTTTTGCCAATGATTGTAATAGCTCCGGCCTGTCCGTAATTTTCACAATAGATAAAACAGGATTTTTTATCATCAACCATCTGCCAGGCTTTGCTAGTGACGGCCGTTAGCTCTTCCCATCCAAGCATATCAGCATAATCCTGCGGTAAAGAGTGGATTGTCCCATCTTCAAACCGCCGGCTAACAGTCATCCCGTATTTGATTTCAAGATTTCTAAAGTATCCGATTAGCTTTTCAGTCTTATAAACAGGTATGCCCAAAGGTAATACCGGTATTGTCAATAAGATTAATAATACTGTAAAAAGAATTCTTGCCCACATTTTTTTTAATAATTTCTCCCACGAAACGGATCCTGCTGCGATCAGTAATGGAAATAAACCTTGGGTATAATAACTCTTCCCCTGCAGGAACATGAGAAAAATAATTATGAAAACGGTGATGAATCCAAGAAACATGAATCTCTTTACGTTTCTGTCAATAAAAAGGAAAATGATTCCTGCAATTGTAAGTACAGAAGCAGCCATCGGATTAAATAGCTGGTCAGTCAAAAAAGCTGCTTTATCGACATTGACCAGCTGTGTCCTGACAAGTTCGGAAAAATGGTTTATAACAGGCAATCCGTTTGCCAGCTGCCAGATGAGATTGGGAAGGAAGATTATTGTTCCTGTCAGGATTCCAATCCAGAATTTTCTGTTTCTGAAGATATACCTGTATTGAGTAAAGGGAATTATAATAAAAAATGAGAAGAAGAGCAGGATTATCAGGTACTTATTTAATAATGCTGTTCCGGCAATTATTCCAAAAAGTACCAGATATTTATCTGATTGCGTATTTATGTATTTAATTACCAGGTAAAAAGAGAGCGTCCATAATATCAGGTCTATATGCACAGGCTGAAACAGAATGAAGGTTCTGAGGCCAAATCCTGAAATGATTATTCCGATACCTGCAAGGATCCTGGAAAAGTTTGATCCTCCCAGCTCTTTTGCGAGGACCGACATAAGAAAGACCATCAATCCGCCTAATAAAGCCGGAAAAATTCTGACCGCGAACAGGGAATAGCCAAAGATATTCTGCATCAGCCAGGCTATCCAGCCTATCATAGGTGGAACAGTCGCGTACCCGAAATCCGGGTGAAGACCAAGGGAAAAATATAGAAGCTCATCCCTGTGAAATTCAAGATTATACGACAT
>CAYNGW010000089.1:0-8516 GCA_964396955.1 uncultured Rikenellaceae bacterium
TGTTAAAAATTTAATCATTAATTCCGAATAAGTCAAGTATTTTTATAAAAAATTTAAAATAAATATCTTAGATACCTATTAGTAATATTACTTAACTTTTAATGCTCATAAAATCTTTTGTTTAATGGAACAGATTAATAAGTCAACCCTTGAATTTCTGTCGGACCTGAAGAAGCATAATGACAGGGACTGGTTTTTAAAGAACCGTAGCAGGTATCTTGAGGCAAAGCTAAACTATGAATCATTCATCCAGGCTGTGATCAGCGGAATTTCAGCCTTTGATCCGATCCTGAAAGGGCTTGAGGCAACTAGCTGTACTTACAGGATCAACCGGGACATCAGGTTCTCCAATGATAAGACTCTCTATAAAACCCATCTTGGAGCGTTCATTGTCAGGGGAGGAAAGAATAACGGAGACAGGTTTGCAGGGTACTATGTACATGTAGAACCCGGGAATAACAGTATGATAGCCGGTGGTGCCTATATTCCGCCGGCCCCTTGGCTGAAGCTGATCAGGGAAAAGATTGATGAGCGGGGAGGTAAATTTTTAAAAATCATTGAAAATAAAGAGTTTGTGAATTTTTTTGGACATCTTGAAGGAGAAAAACTTAAGACAGCACCTAAGGGATTTCCGAAGGATCATCCTCATATTGAGTTACTGAAGCTTAAGAGTTTTCTTGTTGTAAAAATGATTTCCGACAAAGAAATCATCAGCAGGGATTGTTTTAACCTTATCATCAGGGCATCGAAGATAATGAAGCCGCTGAATGACTTTCTTAATGATTATTAAGAGACCTTAAAGATTCATTCTACTAATATATTACCGAGAATAGCAATTCCGGAATAAATTTGATTATCATAAAAAATTCATATATTTCGTTTTTAAACATAAACAGATTAACATGAAAAAACTGATTTTCACGCTTCTATTTACTTCTGTAGCAATTACTTATTCACTTGGTCAAGCCGCCAGGCTTGAAGCAGGCATGAATGCGCCGGAATGGACATTCCCTGATTCTGACAAAAAGGATTTTACAATGAATTCCTGGCCGGGCAAGGTTCTGCAGATCAATTATGTTGATCCGGATGAATCAGACCTCAACGATCCTTTTAATGACTATATCGACAAAGCCGCCGATATTGACAAAAGGATAAACAAGGATTTCTTTAAAGGCTTTGGAATTGTGGACTGCAAATCGACATGGAAGCCCAACGGGCTGATAAGGCTGATCGCAGGCAACAAGGCAAAGAAATATGATACGACTATTCTCTTTGACTATGATGGCGTTCTCCAGAAGGACTGGGGCATGCCCAAAGACAGTTACAGTGTGGTAATAGTCGATAAAAACAGGATTGTCAGAGCAGTATATTATGGCCAGATCCCGGAATCAGAGAACGAAAAGATCGTTCAGCTGATCATTGCACTGACACAGGAATAAAGGAAAAACACTTATTTCAATAAAGCTCTGTACAAATCTGCACAGAGCTTTATTTATTCGATAGCAGGCAGTTCCTGATCCCTAATTAATCTCACTCACATCGGTAATATCCTTCCCAAGTTTTGCCTTAATTCGTTCCAGGTCGTTTTTCATTGTTGCGACAGCCTGGATCAGCTGTTTTTCAGGCAGGACAGGCTCGGGAAGCTCACTGCTGATATAATTGACGAATTTCCATATTTCCTTTACTTCATTAATATGGACCTCGTATGGTTCATAGATCGGATTAAGTGAATAAAGGACAAGCTTTCCGTCGCTCTTCAGGTTATTTTCAACGACCTTAAAGACAATACCATCATTAATGGTAAAAACGACATAAGCCTTTCCGCTGATAATTTCGCGCCAGTCCTGGACAAACTCGCCTGTCACCCATGATCCGTCAGGTATCGGAAGCATTGAGTCTCCCTTCAGCTGGAAAGTCCTGTATTTTCTTTTCTCAGAAAGGAATGGAAGTCTGAACCTTGGCAGTTCCTCTATATATTCAGGATCAGCATATCCTGTTGTATATCCTGCTTTTGCCTTTTCCGGCACCAGTTCAATGTTTTCCATATTATCAGAACCGACAGTTGTTGTGAGCACCCTTAGGTTGCTTCCTTTTATATAGGCGTCATAACCCCTCTCCAGTTCACCAAGCTGGCTTTCCGACAGTTTTGGTATATCGATCTTCAGCAATGTGTCAATTGACAGGTTGAAGTATCGTGAAAATGAGACCAGTACCTCGATACCCGGCTGGGCCACACCGTTCTCATACCCGCTCAGGGTGGAACGTTTAAGGTTAAGGGCAACAGCGACATCATCCTGTGTCCTGCCCCTTCTTTTTCTTAAAAATTTTATGTTGGAAGTGAAGTACATAATAAAAATTGATTATATTGTAATCATAGAATTGATTAATTTCTAGTCAAAAATATAACGTGTTTATGAAATATCCAAATTTTTTTAATAAATAACCTCAAAGTGCACAAAGATTCTCATGTACCCATCCCCCAGGCCCCTTCCCTGCTGAAGCAAGGAAGGGGGCTCAATTCATTATAGATGAGCTACTTCCCCCTCTTTGCTTCAGCAGAGAGGGGGAATCCTGAGCGAAGCGAAGGAAGGAGGTGAGTATATGTGAATCAGAGAAGACACAGAAGAACACAAAGAAATAATTATCTGTAAAGTGTTTATTGCAGGTAACATAGACAGATCCATCCTGCATCTTGACCTCGACACCTTTTTCGTATCAGTGGAGAGGCTGAAGAACAGCAAGCTTATTGGCAAGCCCGTGATAATCGGGAGCATGTCGGATCGCGGTGTGGCAGCGAGCTGCAGCTATGAAGCAAGGAAGTACGGAGTGAATTCCGCCATGCCCATGAAGATGGCCAGGAATATGTGTCCCGATGCCATAATAATACGCGGCGACATGGAATCGTACAGCAAATATTCTCACATGGTGACTGATATAATTGCCGGGAGAGCGCCGCTTTATGAGAAGTCTTCGATTGATGAGCATTATATCGACATCACCGGCATGGACCGCTTTTACGGGTGCAGTAAATGGTCGCATGAACTGCGCCGGTATATAATAAAAGAGACCGGGCTGCCTGTTTCAGCAGGGCTTTCCGTGAACAAAACCGTTTCAAAGATCGCAACGGGCGAGGCAAAGCCGAACGGCGAGATAGAGGTACAAAAAGAGATAGTCCTCCCCTTTCTTGATCCTCTCTCAATAAGCAAAATACCGATGATTGGCCAGAAAACCTATCATGTGCTCCGGTCAATGGGTATAGCAACCATATACACCTTGCGGAACATTCCTGCAGAGATGCTCGAAAAGCTGATGGGCAAAAACGGTATAGAGGTGTGGAAAAGGGCAAACGGGATTGATTCCACTCCGGTTATAAGCTATTCGGAACAGAAATCAATAAGCACGGAGCATACATTTGAAAAAGACACCACCGATATGGCAAGGCTTAACCAGCTGCTGGTGAGCATGGTGGAAAAGATCGCCTACGATATGAGGAAACAGGAGAAGCTGACCTCCTGCGTCACGGTAAAAATAAGATACTCAAATTTTGATACGCACACCCTGCAGAAAAGGATACCCTATACGGCTTTCGATCATGTGCTTGCAGATATCGCCAAGGAGCTGTTCGCCCGGCTTTACCAGAGACGAATGCTTATCCGGCTTATCGGGGTCAGGTTCAGCCACCTGGTACAGGGGGTTCAGCAACTCGATATGTTCGACGACACTCCCGAAAAGGTAAGTCTCTATATGGCAATGGACAAGCTCAGAAAGCGTTTCGGGCGGGATGCGGTGCGGAGAGCCGCAGGGGTGATGACCAGCAGCGAAAGAGAGGAAAAAGCCCTTAAACAGCTTGAAAATGCGGTAAAAGAGCAGGAAATGATGGAGGAAAGGCTAAGAGGGTATTATATGTATGGAAGATAAAGGCGCAACGGCGCAACGGCACAACGGCACAACGGCGCAATGGCGCAACGTCGCCGTTAGCTCCGCTGGCGCGGATTTGAAATCGTGCCATTTGTTCGGTTGCAACCCATGTTTTTTGGCACCGATTGCAAATCGGCGCCAGCACTTATTAGACCCTTGCGCCTTTGCGCCATTGAACCATTGAGCCATGTACTTAAACTGTCACTCATATTACAGTCTGCGCTACGGAACAATGTCCGTTGAGCAGCTTGTGCAGAAGGCAGCCTCTGCAGGAGCTGAAGCGATAACTCTGACGGATATCAACAATTCGACAGCCATACCTGAATTTGCCGGGGAATGCATTAAAAACAACATCAGGCCGGTTGCCGGCATTGAATTCAGAAACGACAATGAACTGCAATACATAGGGATAGCGCGCAATAACAACGGATTAAGAGAACTGAATGAATTCCTGTCAAAGCTTAATTTCAAAAAAACGCCGGTTCCGTTCCCGGCTCCCGGCTTTTCCGGGGCATATATCATTTATTCATTTATGAAATCTCCCAAACGCAAGCTTTTTGACAATGAACGCATCGGCATAAAAACAGGAGAAGTGAACAGGCTCCTGTCCCTTGCATCTCATGAGAGAAATCCGATGGTGATAATGCAGCCTGTTACATTTGCCGGGGAGGATGATATTTTCATTCACAGGAGCCTGCGTGCAGTTGACAATAATATCCTCCTCAGCCATCTCAAGCCGTGGCAATGCGCCGGGGATAGCGAATTCTTCAATTCTCCGGATGATCTCAGAAAAGCATTTTCTGAGTATCCTGCAATAGTCAGCAACACTGAAAAGCTTCTGGAAGATTGCAGCCTCTCTTTTGACCGTGAGAGCCAGAAAAACAAAAAGATCTTTTCAGCAAGCAGGTATGACGACAAGCTGCTGCTCGAAAAGCTTGCATGGGATGGGATGATTTACAGGTACGGGAAACTTAATGATGAGGCAAGAAAGAGAATTGAACATGAACTTGAGATAATTGACAACCTGGGTTTCTCTGCATATTTCCTGATAACCTGGGATATTATCCGGTACTCAATGGCAAGGGGCTTTTATCACGTTGGAAGAGGAAGCGGAGCCAATTCCATAGTTGCTTATTGCCTGAAAATCACCAATGTTGACCCCATTGATCTGAACCTTTACTTTGAGAGGTTCATTAATCCAAGACGAAGCAGTCCTCCCGATTTTGATATTGATTATTCATGGAAAGAACGTGATGAGGTTATCGACTATATATTTAAAAGGTATGGGTATAGCCATACCGCGCTCCTCGGAACTATCAGCACTTTCAGGGGAAAGTCGATCGTAAGGGAGCTTGGAAAGGTCCATGGGTTGCCCAAGGAAGAGATTGATGCAATAATTGACAATCCCTCTTCCGAAGCAAACAGGAACGGGATAACCGATGTTATCTTTTCAACCGGACACAGGATAGCTGATTTCCCGAATATGAGAAGTATTCATGCCGGGGGCATTCTCATCTCGGAGGAACCGGTATCATGCTATACCGCCCTTGATATGCCGCCAAAAGGATTTCCCACAACCCAGTGGGATATGTATACTGCTGAAGAGATCGGCTTTGAGAAGCTTGACATACTCAGTCAGCGGGGTATCGGGCACATACGTGAAAGTGCCGATATCATCCTGCGGAACCGGTCAATAGATGTGGATGTACATGCAATTCAGAAGTTCAAGAAAGATCTGAAGATCAAGGAGTATCTTATAAACGGCGAAACAAAAGGATGCTTCTATGTTGAAAGTCCGTCGATGCGCGGACTTCTCCAGAAGCTGAAGTGCGATGATTATACGACACTTGTAGCTGCCAGTTCAATAATCAGGCCCGGAGTTGCCCGCTCCGGAATGATGAGGGAATACATCTACCGGTTCCATAATCCACATAAATCTAAGTACTTACATCCGGTAATGAAAGAACAGCTTGAAGAGACTTTCGGGGTTATGGTTTACCAGGAAGATGTCCTTAAAGTGTGCCATCATTTTGCCGGTCTCGACCTTGCCGATGCTGATACCCTCCGCCGGGCAATGAGCGGGAAATACCGGTCGAAGCAGGAGATGAAGCGGATCATCGATAAGTTCTTCTCAAACTGCCGCGAAAAAGGATACAGCGATGAGCTTACGAAGGAGGTCTGGCGGCAGATTGAGTCGTTTGCCGGCTACTCTTTCTCAAAGGCTCATTCTGCTTCATACGCCGTTGAAAGCTTCCAGAGCCTTTATCTTAAGGCACATTTTCCACTGGAGTTCATGGTAGCAGTGATAAATAACTTCGGCGGATTTTACAGGACATGGGTATATGTTCATGAGGCAAAAAGATACGGGGCAAATATTCAACTGCCATGCGTGAACAGGAGCACTTACAAAACAACAATCTATGGTACAGATATATATCTTGGTTTCATTCATATTATGAGCCTTGAGGATAAACTGGCAATGCGCATCGAGGAGAACAGGCAGGCTGAAGGACCATTTAACGGGCTG
Source organism: uncultured Rikenellaceae bacterium (assembly GCA_964396955.1). Taxonomy (GTDB): domain Bacteria; phylum Bacteroidota; class Bacteroidia; order Bacteroidales; family VadinHA17; genus LD21. The sequence continues at coordinate 6,446 of CAYNGW010000089.1, forward strand.
AATGATTTTGTGACACGGCTCAATCCAGGACTGGAACAGGTGATACTGCTCATCAGGGCCGGGGCATTCAGGTTTACCGGAAAGAAAAAGTCAGTGCTTCTCTGGGAAGCCCATATGATGATGAATAAGACCAGGCCGGAACCAATAAGACCTCTGTTTTCATCGCCGCTCAGAGAATATGCCCTCCCCGATCTTGAACACGACAGGCTTGATGATGCCTATGATGAAATTGAGCTTTTAAGCTTTCCTGTTTCAATGACATGGTTCGACATGCTTGAAACATCATTCAGGGGAGAGATTACGGCCAGGGATATGATTAATCATATCGGAGAGAGAGTCAGGATGGTTGGCCACCTGGTGACAATAAAATATATTAAAACAATTAAAAAGGAATGGATGAATTTCGGGTGTTTCATTGATGCTGAAGGCAGTTTCTTTGATTCAACACATTTCCCGCAATCACTTAAGAACTACCCGTTTAAAGGAGCCGGCACTTACCTGATCCTTGGTAAAGTCGTGGAAGAGTTTGGTTTCCCGTCAATTGAAGTTGAAAAATTAGCCAGACTTCCGGTGAAACCTGATAAAAGATACTGATAAGAACCTGATTCCTTAAGAATAGTCTAGTTATTAATCCGGATTACCTTAAGCACCCCCTTGATCGTATGGATCTTTCTTATTATGCCGTACAGAACATCATTATTTGGAACCAGCAGGTTAAGGACTCCTTCGAACATCCCTTCTTCCATATCATAATTGAAATTTCTGATGGTCACGTTATATTTTGAAATGATATCGGCAATTTTGTTGACAATTCCGATATCTTCAACGCCGGTTATCTTGATTGAGGTGATAAATGATGTGCTGCTCTTTGTTTTGGTCCATCTTGCTGAAACCACCCTGTAGGGATATCTTGCCATCATATTATGTGCATTGGGGCAGCTTGTCCTGTGGATTTTTATTCCTTCTGAAATCGTTACAAAGCCAAATACTGAATCACCAAAAACAGGATTACAGCACTTTGAAAGTTTATAATCAAGCCCTTCTACCCTGTCTTCAATTATAAGAAAATCAGTGTATTGGGTATCAACCATATCCTTGACTTCCTTTTCGGCCACTGCTGGACCTTGTGAAATAGCCTGAGGTGACTGTTCCTTCTGAAGAATATCTTTTATTTCCAGGAGTTCAATTTTTCCTGTTTCAATCAGGAAATAAAGATCCTGTGCAGTTTTGAGATTATAATGAATGATCAGTTTTTGTATTACAGTGTCGCCATAAGGGATTTTCCAGTTCTTCAGGCGGCGCATCAGTATTTCCTTCCCCTCGGCAGCTGCCCTGGCTTTTTCCTCATTTAGGGCCAGCTTGATCTTTGTTCTGGCCTTGCTGGTAACAACAAAGGAGAGCCAGTCGCGTTTCGGTTTCTGGTTCTTGCTCCGGATTATATCAACATGGTCTCCGTTCCGGAGTACGTGCTTCAGAGTTACATTTTTGCCATTGACCTTCCCTCCTACACAGGTTGCCCCAACGGCAGAATGTATTTCGAAGGCAAAATCCAGGACTGTTGCACCTGCCGGAAGCTGCTTCAGGTCTCCCTTTGGAGTAAATACAAATACCTCATCAGTATATAAACCCGATCTTACCTGGTCAAGAAAGGCACTTTCCTCCTTTTCAGAAGATTCAAGTATCTCCCGCATCTTGGTCAGCCAGGTATCAAGCCCGCCTTCACCTTTAATACCTTTGTACTTGAAATGTGCTGCAAGGCCTTTTTCTGCTATCTCATCCATCCTTTCAGAGCGGATCTGGACTTCAACCCACTTTCCCCGCGGACCAATAACTGTTGTATGCAGTGACTCATATCCGTTTGATTTGGGAACGGAAATCCAGTCGCGCAACCTGCTTGGATTGGGCTGATACAGGTCTGTTACTATTGAGTAAGCTCTCCAGCATTCCGATTTTTCATTTTCCACGCTACTGTCAAGTATTATCCTTACAGCGAACAGATCATAAACCTCATCAAACTCCACTCCCTGCTTTTTCATTTTCAGCATTATGGAATGTATTGATTTTGTGCGGC
>CAYNGW010000090.1:0-8420 GCA_964396955.1 uncultured Rikenellaceae bacterium
TGCCTTTGCACCGTTGCACCATTGTACCGTTATGCCGTTGTTTAGTTTCATTCTAAATTAGAAACAATGACTTTTGTAAGTTTTTTTAAGAACTATTGTTGCTAATTTAACCCCGCTTTTCAAACAGCTTATAATTGTAAAACGAGTAACAATTAATTACTTAAAAATCAAATAGATATGTACCACTTAGGAAATCTTGTGAAGGAGTTATCCGACAAGCATGGTCGCGCAAGGGAGAGTCTTATGCCTATACTCCAGGGTATAGTTGAAAGACATAATTATCTTACAGATGAGGCCATGGTCGAAGTCGCCAAAGAACTTGATATATCGGCAGCAGAAGTTTACGGAACGGCTTCATTTTATACTTTTCTCGATACAAAGGTGAGAGGTAAGTATGTGATAAGAGTCTGTAAAACAATAACATGCTCAATGAAAGGAAAGGGTGATATAATTCAAACCCTTGAAGATATGCTTAAGATAAAGGTTGGAGAGACTACTACCGATAAGCAGTTCAGCCTTATTGAGACCAATTGCATCGGATGGTGCCATAAAGCTCCGGCTATGCTGATAAACGAAATACCATATACCGAGCTTACCCCGGAAAAGGTTGTGGAAATTATTAAAGGTTACATGCAAAAGAGATAATACCCTGAAGACATGGAAAAAAGAGGACTAAATAAGGTAGATCTTATTTTTGAAAAAGTAGATCCGAAAGAGGTTCTGACAAAGGCTTATAAAATGAAGAGTGCTGATATCATTCAGCAGGTGCTTGATTCGGGGCTTAAAGGACGTGGCGGGGCCGGTTTCCCAACCGGGCTGAAATGGAAATATACTGCAGCGGTAAAGGAACCGGAGAAATACATTGTATGCAATGCTGATGAAGGTGAACCGGGAACGTTTAAGGACAGGGAAATCCTCGACAAAGTTGCATATAAGGTTTACGGCGGTATGGCAATAGCCGGCAAAGCAATTGGTGCCAAACGAGGTATAGTCTATCTGAGGGGAGAGTACAGGTTTCTCCTCCCGCAGCTTATGATGGAGCTTGAATCATTCCACAAGCTTATTAAAGGGATCGGATACAACTTTAAAATAAACTATTGTCTCGGCAGCGGAGCCTACATCTGCGGAGAGGAAAGTGCACTTTTTGAATCAGTTGAAGGCGGCCGCGGAGAACCGCGTAACAAACCTCCTTACCCGACTACTTCAGGTGTTTTTAACAAGCCTACCTCAATCAATAATGTGGAGACTCTGGTTACGGCAATGATGATAATCACTCATGGCCCGGAGTCTTACAGCCACCTGGGAACAAAAGATTCAAGAGGTTCCAAGGTATTTTCCGTTTCCGGCGATACACCAACGCCGGGTATCTTCGAACTTGAACTCGGAATGTCAGTTCAGGAGTTTGTAAATGAATTTGGTGATGGTGATACCAAAGCAGTGCAGGTTGGAGGCGCTTCCGGCTTTTGCGTACCAAGGAAAAAATTTCAGTTTACGGTCATCGGCTTTGAAGGTGTGCCTACCGGCGGATCAATGAAACTGTTCAATAGTTCACGATCAATGTATAACGTTCTTCATAATTATCTTGACTTTTTTGCAGAAGAATCATGCGGGCAATGCACCCCCTGCAGGGTTGGATGCCAGCAGCTCCTTAAAGGCATCGAAAAAGTAAAGAAAAGAGAAGTCAAATCAACCTACCTGAATGAGATGCTGAAGCTTGCCGATACAATGAAAGTTGCTTCCAAATGCGGATTGGGCCAATCAGTCGGTAACGCATTCAGAACAATTGTTGAGAACTTCAGGGAAGAGATAATATACTAATATAAACTTACATAAATAATGATAAATCTGAATATTAATAACGAGAGGATTTCGGTCCAGCCGGGAACAACAGTTCTGGAAGCTGCCAGGAAGCTTAACATAAATATACCAACATTATGCAACCATCCCGATCTTTGTGTGGCTGGAAACTGCAGGGTTTGTGTTGTTGAACAGACCGGGGCAAGGACTCTTATAGCTGCCTGCGCAATGCCCGCTGCTGAAGGAATGGATATCCATACGAACACATTGAAGGTGCGAAATGCACGCAAGCATATTGTAGAGCTTCTGCTTTCAGAACACAGATCCGACTGTACCAAATGTTACAAAAACCAGAAATGCGAACTGCAGGCTCTGGCAAATGAGTTTGCCTTCGGTGATACGATCTTTCTTGATCTCGTTGAAGATCATCCTTATACCATTGACAGATCATCACCATCCTTCATTAAAGATGACAGCAAATGCATCCATTGCCAGCGTTGTGTCAGAACATGTCACGAATTGCAGCATATTTCTGCTATAGCTGTGGCCAACAAAGGAATGCATCAGAAGATCTCTTCATTCCACGACAGACCGATGAGCCATGTGGTTTGTACCAATTGCGGCCAGTGCGTTAACCGTTGTCCGACAGGTGCTTTGGTTGAGAAAACATATATCGACCAGGTATGGGATGCTATATATGATAAGGATAAGCATGTTATCGTACAGACGGCTCCCGCAGTAAGGGTAGCATTGGGAGAAGACCTTGGTTATGATCCCGGTGAACGGGTCACCGGGAAAATGGTCTCTGCTCTCAGGCAACTGGGTTTTGATTCTATCCTTGATACTGACTTCAGCGCTGACCTTACAATCATGGAAGAAGGAACCGAACTTCTCACAAGACTGAAAAAAGCGCTGGTTGACAAGGACAAAAATGCTGTGTTCCCGATGTTCACCTCATGTTCACCCGGATGGATCAAATTCATAGAACATAAGTACCCTGAATTCCTTCCCAATCTTTCCACCTGCAAATCCCCGCAGCAAATGTTCGGAGCTCTGGCAAAGACATTCTATGCACAGAAAATGAAGATCGATCCTTCCAAAATTGTCTCAGTATCAATAATGCCATGCACAGCGAAAAAATATGAAGCCGACAGACCGGAGATGAGAGCAAGCGGATACAAGGATGTTGATTATGTCCTGACCACACGCGAGCTGGCAGTGATGATCAAACAGGCTGGAATCGATTTCAGAAACCTGGAATCAACTCATTATGATTCAATTATGGGAGATTCCACCGGTGCCGGTGTTATATTCGGTGCAACAGGAGGTGTCATGGAAGCTGCCCTGCGTACGGCCTATGAGATAGTAACCGGACGTGAAGTACCGTTTACAAATCTAAATATTACTCCGGTCCGCGGTATGGATGGAGTCAAGGAGGCAACAATTAAAATTGAGGGTTGCACAGACGACTGGAAGTTTCTTGAGGGAGCAGAACTTAAAGTAGCTATTGCTCACGGACTTGTCAATGCCAATAAAATTATGAAACAGGTAAGGAATGGAAAATCACCATATCACTTTGTTGAAATAATGGCATGTCCGGGCGGATGTATCGGAGGCGGAGGACAGCCTATTCCGACAAGCATGGAGATCAGGAAAAAGCGTATGAAAGCCATATACTCTGAGGATGAGCACATGGTTCTCCGGAAGTCACATGAAAATCCGGATGTGATTGCCATTTACAAAGAGTTTCTTGGAAAACCCAACAGCCATGTATCGCATGAACTTCTGCATACACAGTATACGGAGAGAGAAAATTATTAAATATAGTAAACGAACCCACCCCCTTGCCCCCTCCCTGCTTCGCAAGGAGGGATTCTTTTTGATTTGCGCCGCTATACCCTTAAGCCTTTGAGCCTTTTTAACAGCCACGCCATATTCTCCCCCAGCACCTTCATTGTCATCATACCCTCCTCATCACTGGCCACTTCTCCTTTCTTGCCGCCAACACCAATATTCCAGTATGATGATCCGGGGATTATCATTTCATTGATGAGGAAGAAATGATTTATGCTGTCGAAAGCATGTATAGCGCCGGTTCTTCTGACTGAAATAACAGCGGCACCCGGTTTCTTCTTCAGAGGATTACCTGCTCCTCTCAGACTGTACCCGGCTACATCAATCAGAGCTTTTGCTTCCGTGGACAAATCCGAGAAATAGGTCGGAGAACCTATTATAATAGCATCAGCTTCTACCATTTTTTTAATACACCTGTTTAAAACTTCATTTTCCTGGTGGCACTTTCCGTCTTTTGCTTCCCTGCATTTCAAACATGCAATGCAACCGTTCACCTTCTTCCCTCCAAGCTGGAAGAATTCAGTTCTTATTCCATTCTTTTCAAGTGATTTAAATACTTCTTTTATGAGTATTTCGGTATTGCCCCCTTTCCTGGGACTACAGTTTATTCCAAGTACCTTCATTGCTTTTTTATTGCTAATTTAGTCAAAAACCTGGTACCGTTGTACCGTTGTACCGTTGTACCGTTGTACCGTTTTTTATGAGGAAGATCATACATATCGACATGGATGCCTTCTTTGCATCGGTGGAACAGCTCGATAATCCTGAGCTCAGGGGAAAACCCGTGGCAGTGGGAGGAAGCGGGGAGAGACATGTGGTTGCTGCAGCAAGCTATGAGGCAAGAAAGTTCGGTGTGAGATCAGCAATGCCTTCTGTTACTGCAAAAAAGCTTTGTCCTGATCTGATATTCGTCAGGCACAGGTTTGAACGATACATTGAATTGTCGGAGAAAGTTATTGAAATATTTAAGGAATACACCGATGTTGTTGAGCCTCTTTCAATTGATGAGGCTTTCCTTGATGTAACAACTGATAAAAAAAATATAGGTTCTGCTACGATTATTGCAAAAGAGATTAAACAGGAAATAAGAAAAAGGACAGGTCTTACGGCCTCAGCCGGCATTTCATTTAATAAGTTCCTGGCTAAGATCGCCTCAGAAATGAAGAAGCCGGATGGTCTTTTTGTGATAAAGCCGTCTGATGCTGAGAAGTTCATCGAGGAACTGCCTGTCGGAAATTTCTTTGGCATCGGGAAGGTGACTGCTGAAAAGATGCACAAGCTGGGCATCCATAAGGGAAGTGATCTGAAAAAATGGGAATTACCCGATCTGATAAGGAATTTCGGCAAGGTGGGAAAGTTCTATTATGATATCGTCAGGGGAATTGATGACCGTCTGGTTGAAACCGAAACTGAACGAAAATCAATTGGTACAGAGCTGACCTATGAAAAAGACCTGACGACTCCTTTCGAAGTTATAGCAGAGCTCTACAAGGTTGAAAAAGAACTTATGGAACGGCTTAAGCAAGCAGAAACAACCGGAAAGACAGTGACATTAAAGATCAAGTTCTCCGATTTCAGGCAGATCACCAGAAGTAAAACACTCCAGCATTATATCCGGGATTTTGAAACCCTGCACAGGGAAGTATCGGAAATCCGGAAATCTCTTGATCTTGAGGGCACGAGGATCAGGCTGCTTGGTGTGAGTATATCTAACCTTGAATCTGAAGATAGTGATCAAGGACAGCTTGATCTCTTTAGCGAAAGGGAGAGGAGGTGAATGGGAAATTAATAACTCTGTGTGGTTAAATAGTTTTTAATTATTAAGAAAACAAAAAAAGCAAAAGACCTTGCCTTTTGCTTTTGAACAGGCTTCAGGTTACTTGTTTAATCCTTGATCATCTTTTGGGCCATATCCAGGATAGTGGTATCATCGAATGTCACAATACCCCCATCAGGCCCCTGTTCGAAATGAATACCGATGCTTTGTCCTGTTTCAAAATTTCTCCCTCCGAAGTAGTTTCTGACTGTTTCTTCATTCAGATCCAGCCTGTCGGCAATTTTCTTAATACTACCGGAGGGTAACTGATCTTTTATCTTCCGGAGTTCATTGAAAGTGATTGTCTTTCTCATGGTATTATAATTTATATGTTTAGATTTTTGTTCCACATCATTTTCAAAGATAATAATAAATTTTAGAAATACCCCCCCTGGGGGGACGCCCCGCTTGCGGGGCATGGGATCATAATTTTGCCATCAGCTCCAGAAACAGCTTTATCGCTTTTCTTTTATCATCATTGAGATCGAAATTCATGTTTTCCGTGAGATAGATCCTTAGATCCTCGCCTCTTATTGTTCCGGTTTTGCCATATTTTTCAACGACTGCAGGGATGTTTTTAACACCTGTTTCAAGAGCATGATTAAACTCAATAATGAATTCATTATCAAGCTTTTTGTTTGAGGTCCAGCAGGCAAACGCGAAGGGAAGATCAGTCAATTTATGCCACTCTTCTGCCAGATCTATTCTGTACCTGAACCTGTTCTCATACTCAAAGCACTGATCACCGATTAATACAATAGCTTCATTCTCAGGTATATGCAAAAAATCAAATCCTGTATATGTGTTTTTCCAGGTGAATTCTCTTTCCCAAGCATTTTTTGCCAGTATCCTTGCCAGAATGACGGATGAACGTGAATGATAATCGAGATTTACGGACTCTATTTCAGAAAAAGGACTATTGCTTAAGAGCATTACTGTCCTGACTTTTCCGTAGGCTCCCAGGCAATAATCCGTGATAATATAATATTCCTTGAGCATTGGAAACGCCGCAATGGGGATCAGGCCGATATCGACCTTACCGCTGATGAGCTTTTCAGCGCACTGAGACGGATGATCAGTTTCAATAATGACCTTTTTGTCAAATCCCGATTCGGCCATTCCGTATATAAAAGGATATGTATTGGCATATTTAACGGCTGAGATCTTAATCTTTGCTGAAGACATATTTGTTTTTTCCGGTACTAATTATAAGATGAAATTCAATTTTTTTCCGACTGTTAAAAATACTACTTTTGTATATATCGTTATAACATTTGAAAACTCAAACTTATTGCTAATGGATTTAAATTCTCTTACTGCCATTTCTCCGCTTGACGGAAGGTACAGGCATAAGGTGAATGAGCTTGACCTCTATTTCTCTGAGTTCGGGCTTATTAAATACCGTCTGATGGTTGAAATTGAATATTTTATTGCTCTCTGCGATATTCCTCTTCCTCAGCTAAGTGATTTCAAGAAAGATAATTACAAGGCACTACGCTCAATATATGAAGACCTGGATATTCCTGATGCCGAAAAGATCAAGGAACGGGAAAAGGTCACCAATCATGATGTAAAGGCAATTGAATATTTTCTGAAGGAGAAGTTTTTCCATTCAGGCTGGGGCAAATGGAGTGAATTCATCCATTTCGGACTCACATCACAGGATATTAACAATACTGCCATTCCGTTGTCGATGAAAGATGCTCTTATAAATGTTTATTTCCCTGTCCTTTTTGAATTACGAGAAGCTCTTGCATCAATGGCCGATGGATGGAAGGATATTCCAATGCTTGCCAGAACTCATGGGCAACCGGCTTCACCGACAAGGCTCGGTAAAGAGATTGCTGTATTTATTGCCAGGATTGATGAACAGTCGAAATATTTCGGACAGATACCCTATTCGGCAAAATTCGGGGGTGCCACCGGTAACATGAATGCCCATAAAGCTGCATACCCCGATATTGACTGGATAACATTTGCTAATAATTTCGTAAATGAGGAGCTTGGCCTGCAGCGTTCACAGCCTACAACCCAGATAGAACATTACGACAATCTTGCTGCATTATTTGATAATATGCGCAGGATCAATGTGATACTGATTGATCTTTCCCGTGATATGTGGACATATATCTCAATGGATTATTTCAGGCAAAAGATAAGAAAGGGAGAGATAGGATCATCCGCAATGCCTCATAAGATTAATCCCATTGATTTTGAAAACGGCGAGGGTAATCTGGGATATGCCAACGCAATTTTCGGTCATATGTCAGAAAAGCTCCCGGTTTCAAGGTTGCAACGAGATCTTTCTGATTCTACGGTCTTGAGAAATATAGGCATTCCTATAGGTCATTCAATACTTGCATTTAATTCCATTCTTAAAGGACTGAACAAGCTTATTGTCAATACCGAAAAAATAAAAAGTGACCTTGATGCCAATTGGGCTGTGGTAGCGGAAGCTATCCAGACCATTCTGCGCAGGGAGGGTTACGCAAAACCATATGAAACACTTCTTGACCTTACCCGGACAGATCAGAAGGTCACAAGCGAAACAATACGTTCATTTATTGAAACCCTTGATGTCAGCGAGGCTGTAAAAGCTGAGTTAAAGGAGATCACTCCATTTAACTTCACTGGTTTTTAATCCGACTGATTACCTAATGAACAAAATCAGACTTTTCCTGAAATACATCGGTCCATACAAAAGGCCGGCAATCAACAGTATAATCTTCAATATGCTGAGTGCTTTATTTGCGCTTGTATCATATACACTGGCAATTCCATTTCTGAATATCTTGTTCAACAGGGTGGAAGGCGTCCCTAATCCAGGGGAATTCCAGATGACTTTTGATTACCTGAGCAAATTCTTTAAATACTTTTTATCAATGTTCATTGAGAAGTACGGACAGGTGGGAGCCCTTCTGCTTGTGAGCCTTATCTTTATAGTTGCCAGCCT
>CAYNGW010000091.1:0-4508 GCA_964396955.1 uncultured Rikenellaceae bacterium
CCTCTGACCTGGATATAGTTGTCATCGATATGCAGATGCCTGAGATGAACGGAATTGAAGCGACAAAGGAGATAAGAAAAATAAGCAAGGAACTTCCGATCATTGCCCAGACCGCATTCATATTTGAGGATGATAAGGATATTATACTGCAGGCAGGATGCGATGCATACCTTATTAAACCTATCCGCAAGGAACATCTGATCACGGTGATGTCGTCGTTTATAAAATCAAATTAGGACATGTACCCATTCCCCAAGCCCCCTTCCCATTTTTAGTAACCTCATCCCCCTAGACCCCTTCTCCCAGGAGAGAAGGGGGAAATGATTGTCATACAGTGATTTAGCCCCCTCCCTCTTTGGGAGAGTGGGATGGGGGGAGAGGTCGGATGAACAGCAGGAGATAAAGGTCACGAAATGAGGAATTTTTTGTTTTTCTTCTTACTTTGCATATATTTTTCATATATGTCCTACAGCTTCGCAGATATTATTTTGCCGCTTGCGGTAAGAGGGAGATTTACATACAGGATCCCGGAACATCTTTCTGAGTCATTAATGCCAGGTGTAAGAGTACTGGTTCAGTTCGGCAACAGGAATATTTATTCAGGAATTGTCTGCAGGTTGCATAACAATACTCCGGGATTTAAAAATATAAGACCGGTGATGGAAGTTTCTGATCCTGTCCCTTTGATAAATAACAAACAGCTCAGTCACTGGCAATGGATATCAGATTATTACATATGCTCTGAGGGTGAGGTGATGAAAGCAGCAGTACCGGCAGCATTATTCCCGGCCGGAAATACTTCTTCACCTGTGATTGAAAAGTACAGGCCTAAAGAAGAAACATTCATTGAACTGGCCGCGAAATTCTCTGATAAAGAACTGAATGAGATGCTCGACAAACTGGCAAGATCACCCGGACAATTCAAAATTCTGACTGTTTATCTTCATCTGACCGGATATACTCCAGACTCAGATATAAAACCACTGCATAAATCATTATTGCTGAAAGAATCGGGATCATCTGCAGGGATCATTGATTCTCTTGTAAAAAAAGGAATATTGACTTCCATTTCACTTGAAGTGGGGAGGTTGAAAGATTACGGGGAAAAGCATGAATCATTGAGACAATTAAGTGATAATCAACAAATTACATTTAAAACAATATGTAATTCATTCATAGATAAAGATATTGTATTGCTCCAAGGTGTGACATCGAGCGGCAAAACTGAAATTTATATACATCTGATTGAGGAACAGTTAAAACAGGGGAAACAGGTCCTGTACATGCTTCCTGAGATTGCTCTGACCACCCAGATAATTCTGCGGTTGCAAAAGCATTTCGGGCCGGTTACCGGCGTTTATCATTCCCGTTTTAACGATCAGGAAAAGGTAGAGATATGGAAACGTGTGGCCGATCAAAATCCCGGAACAGGATACAAGCTCATTCTCGGAGTCAGGTCATCACTTTTTCTCCCTTTCAGTAATCTGGGGCTGGTAATTATTGATGAGGAGCATGATCCATCATATAAGCAGCATGATCCCGCACCCAGGTATCATGCACGCGACTCTGCTATTATGCTGGCAGCCTTGCATAAGGCCAAAACGCTGTTAGGTTCAGCATCTCCCTCCATTGAGAGCTATAATAATGCAGTCAACGGGAAATATGGATATGCCGAATTAAAGGAGCGATATGGATTTATAAAACTGCCTGCTATTATCATTGCAAATACACGGGAAGCCTACAGGAAAAAACTGATGGTTTCACATTTCACTCCCGAACTGCTTGAAGCAGTAGACCTGGCGCTTGGGAAAAATGAACAGGTCATTCTTTTTCAGAACAGGAGGGGATTCTCTCCATATATTGAATGTCCGGAATGCGGATGGATCCCTGTATGCATTCAGTGTGCGGTCAATCTTACCTACCACAAAACTATAAACCGGCTTGTCTGCCATTACTGCGGATATACCTCCCCAATGCCGTCAAAGTGCGGTGGATGCTCTTATCCGGGACTGGCCACAAGAGGATTCGGCACAGAAAAGATTGAAGATGAGATAAAGATTATTTTCCCTGATGCGCGTGTTGCAAGAATGGACCAGGATACAACAAGGACTAAAAACTCATTCAACAGGATCATTCAGGCTTTTGAAGAGCACCGCATTGATATACTTATCGGCACCCAAATGATTTCCAAAGGACTTGATTTTGAGAATCTTACTGTAGTCGGAATACTTAATGCCGATAATCTTCTGAACTATCCTGACTTCAGGGCTCATGAAAGGAGCTACCAGCTTATGGAACAGGTCAGCGGCCGGGCAGGACGAAGACAGAAACAGGGGAAAGTAGTCATCCAGACATCAGATCCCGCAAATAAAATAATAAGACTGGTACTGCAGCATGATTATTCAACCATGTTCCGCCTTCAGGCTGAAGACAGAAAGAACTTCAATTATCCTCCCTTCTGCAGGTTGATCAGGATCAGCATAAAACACAAGGATAAGGCTCTCCTGAACAGTTATGCTGACATGCTTGGGAACGACCTGAAGATCATTTTCGGCAAAAGAGTTCTTGGCCCCGAGTTCCCTCTGATATCCAGGATCCAGTTATGGTATATAAAAACTATACTTCTTAAAATTGAGAAGGATAAGCCGGCTGCAAAGGCCAGAGAGCTGATCCTGGGATCAATAGACAGGCTGGAAAAGGAAAAAGGAGCAACCTCCCTGAGAATTTCGATTGATGTGGATCCGTATTAGGGATATACGTACCCATCCCCCATCATTCGCTCCGCTCATGATCGCCCCCTTTGCTGCAGGACGGCTCCTCCCTAAAATAGCCCACCGGGCTATTTCTTTACGCTCGGCCCTCTGGTAAACCAAGGAATGGGGCTATTAAGCTGTGGATCAAATACATCCCCCCTCTTTGCTTTAGCAGAGAGGGGGGCTTGGGGGGTGAGTACATGTGATTAATTTTATTATTTTTGAGTATTAAATCCATGCTTCATGAAAATCGAACTCTCCAACGGCGAGATAATAGATAAACTCACAATTCTTCAGATAAAGCTTGAACGGATAAAAGATAAGACCAAGCTAATAAACCTGAAAAAGGAATTTGATGAGCTTGTCAGAACCGCTTCATCGGTTATGAAAACCTCGGATCCTCTCTATAAAGCTCTTTATGAAGTTAACTGTGAATTATGGGATATTGAGGACCATATCCGCGACCTGGAGCGCAGTAAAGATTTTGGTGAGGATTTTATAACAACAGCCCGCTCAGTATATTTCAGAAATGATAAAAGGGCTGAAATCAAAAGGGAAATAAACCTCCGGACATCCTCAGGTCTGATCGAGGAAAAATCTTATGAAGAATACTGAAATGCATCTCCTTGTAATCAGGACATCGGCAATGGGTGATGTCGCCCTTACCACCCCTGTAATTGCTGCACTGAGGAAGAAATATCCTGAAACTGCAATAACACTGGTTACAAGATCTGTCTTTGCCCCGTTCTTTTCCTCAATAAACGGATTAAAGCTTTTTTTACCCGATTATAACGGAAGACATAAAGGTTTTGCTGGAATAATCCGTCTCTTTCGTGACCTGAGAAAACAAGGTAAAATTGACCATGTAATTGATCTTCATGATGTTCTGAGATCCAGGATCCTGAGGTTGATGTTCAGAATGTCCGGATCTCCGGTTTCTGTGATAAACAAGGGAAGAGCTGAAAAAAATCAGGTAATAAAAGGTAAAAGCAGAAAAAGATTAAAACACACAGTGGAGCGATACTGTGATGTTTTTGCAAGCGCCGGTTTTCCGGTTATTCCTGAAACCGGACAATCAATAATCCCGTCATCCGAAGCTATTGAGAAAATATCAGTTTTACCGCTTTCTATGAGTGTAACAGATATCGGTGTGGCGCCATATGCTAAACATGAACTGAAAATGTGGCCTGAAGAAAACATGATCAGGCTTCTGAAGATAATTTCAGAAAAGCACGAGGTAAAGTACTGGCTGTTCGGAGGTGCTGATGAATCTGAACGGTTAAATTCCTTACATCAAAAAATGCCGGGATCGTATCTTGTCGCGGGTAAATTAAGCCTAAGTGAAGAATTTGCTCTAATAGGCAGACTCAATTTTATGATCTCTATGGATTCATCCAATATGCATATGGCGGCACTTTCCGGAACAAAAGTTATATCGATATGGGGAGGTACTGATCCCGTAACCGGCTTTGGAGCATGGCAGCAGCCTGATAATTTTTCCGTCAGTATTCCTGTAGAGGAACTCACCTGCAGACCTTGTACAATTTATGGCAAAGGAAAATGCCGCCGGGGCGACCTTGCCTGTATGAACTGGCTGACACCGGAAAAAGTATATGAAAAACTTATCAATTTGAAAATTCTGTAATTTGAAAATGATTTTAAACCTTGATCCACACTGGCGCGGATTTGGCTTCGCCGGGCTCGCAAATGTCAGCATCCTGTTCCGCTGGCGCGGATTTGCAATCCGTGCCATTT
>CAYNGW010000091.1:4608-8220 GCA_964396955.1 uncultured Rikenellaceae bacterium
TTAATGGTTGTTCAGACAGTAATATTGAAAATGAATTTGATCCTGTTGAGCTTGTAAATCCTTTAATGGGAACCGATTCCGATTACTGGCTGTCCGCAGGGAATACATACCCGGCAATTGCTTTGCCATGGGGAATGAATTTCTGGACTCCCCAGACAAATGTCATGGGTAACGGATGGTCGTACACATATGACGACACCAAAATAATGGGTATCAAGCAAACCCACCAGCCCAGCCCGTGGATCAATGACTATGCAGCATTTTCACTGATGGCAATCACCGGGTCAATAAAATATGATGAGAAAGAAAGGGCATCATGGTTCTCACATAAAGCAGAGGTAGCCAAACCATATTATTACAGTGTATATCTGGCTGATTATGATGTTACGGCTGAAGTAACACCTGCTGAAAGGGCAGCTTTGTTCAGATTCACCTTTCCGGAAAGCGATTCGTCATTTATTCTGGTCGATGCCTTCAATGAAGGTTCCATAGTGAAGATAATTCCCTCGGAAAGAATGGTTACAGGATACTGCAGGAACAACCAGGGCGGAGTTCCGGACAATTTCCATAATTATTTTGTTGTCACCTTCGACAAGGATTTCAGTTTAACATTTACATGGAACGGGGATAAGCTGAATTCCGGAGATTTGGAGGCTGAAGGCGATCATACAGGAGCAATCCTTGGCTTCAGGACCAAAAGAGGCGAACAGATAAATGTTAAGACAGCTTCATCATTTATCAGCCACGATCAGGCTATGTTAAACCTCAGGCGTGAAACTGATTCAAAAGACTTTGAACAGGTAAAAGCTGAAGCTAAGAAAGCCTGGAACGGACAGCTAAGCCGGATTAAAGTTGAAGGAGGAACTGATGATCAGCAAAGAACATTTTATTCATGCCTCTACAGGATGCTTCTGTTCCCCAGGAGTTTTTATGAAATCAACAGTGAAAATGAAGTAGTTCATTACAGCCCCTATAATGGTGAAGTTCTACCAGGTTATATGTATACTGACAACGGTTTCTGGGATACCTTCAGGGCTCTTTTCCCTTTCACTACTATAATGTATCCGGCGCTAAACAGCAGGATAATGGAAGGGCTCGTCAATACATACAATGAGAGCGGATGGCTTCCGGAATGGGCTAGTCCCGGTCATCGCGACTGCATGATAGGATCAAATTCCGCTTCGCTCATCGCAGACTCATATTTAAAGGGTATCCGCGGATATGATATTGAAACGCTTTATAAGGCAATATTGAAGAATACAGATAGTGTGGGACCGGTTTCTTCGGTCGGCAGGCTTGGAGCAGGATACTATAACAGGATTGGTTATGTTCCTTATAATGTGGGTATTAATGAAAGCGCTGCACGTACTCTGGAATATGCCTATGCTGATTTTTGCATCTGGAAGCTTGCACTGGAACTTAACCGTCCGCAGGAAGAGACAGACCTCTTTAAAAAAAGGGCGATGAATTATAAAAATGTGTTTGATCCGGGACGCAAGCTGATGCGCGGACGAAATGAAGATGGTACATTTCAGTCACCTTTCAGCCCTTACAAATGGGGAGATGCTTTTACCGAGGGCAACAGCTGGCATTATACCTGGAGCGTTTTTCAGGATATTGACGGCTTTATCAATCTGATAGGAGGGAAGGAAGAATTTATTGCAAAGCTTGATTCGGTATTCGAGGTACCTCCTGTTTTCGATTATTCTTATTACGGCCTGGTGATCCATGAGATACGTGAAATGCAGATCATGAATATGGGCAACTATGCTCATGGCAATCAGCCGATACAGCATATGATATACCTGTATAATTATACAGGCGAGCCATGGAAAGCCCAGTACCGTGTGCGCCAGGTGCTCGATAAGCTCTATAATTATACACCTGACGGCTATTGCGGGGATGAGGACAACGGACAGACATCAGCATGGTATGTTCTGTCGACGCTTGGTTTTTATCCTGTTACTCCCGGAACCGGTGAATATGTTTTCGGGTCTCCGCTATTTGACAAAGCAACACTTCATCTCGAGAATGGCAACAAGCTTGAAATAGAAGCTACGGGGAACACCAGGCAAAATGTTTATATTCAGGATATTAAACTAAACGGGAAGATGATTGACAGGAGTTTTATCAGGCATGATGAACTGCTGAAAGGAGGGAAGCTCATCTTCAGAATGGGTCCTGAGCCGAATAAATACAGGGGTATTTCGGAAGATGCATACCCGTACTCAATGAGCAGATCTGAATGATCAGATCCTGAGCCTGATATTAACCCGCACCAGCAAAGCTGTCAGACCTACCATAAGCAGAGCCCAGGCCAATGAACCGGCAACAACTATCAAAGGTTCCAATGACTGCTTGTAGATAAGCACCGGAATTCCGGACATCCATATCAGATGATACAATATATCCGGCGCAAGATATGTCGTAAGAGAGTTTTTTCCGGCAGGCTTTAAAAATCCTGCCCAGGCTTTCTTGTTCTTTACATCGACTATCCAGTAAATGAGAATGAATAACAGGAAGCTGATGCCTGAACAAATCATTCCCCAGCTTGGCGTAGCCTTTATTTTTGAGATTATGAACCAGTTCCGTAAAACAAATCCCGAAGCCAGGCAGAAAAGACCCAGTCCGATAAATATTAATATGATGGTTTTGAATTCAGTTGAGGGGATTTTCTTAATTATAAGCCCTGCGAGCAAACCTGTAAGTACTATTAATGGATTATTTCCCTGGATTATTACTCCGAGAAAAGGTTTGACAGGATCAAGAAAGCCAAGCAGATCCCGGCATGAAAGTATATTCAATACCAGGAAAAACAGTATAACAGTAGCTGTTTTAAATATGGAATTACGGCAAAGAACATGAGTAAAGGCTGACACAAGATATGCCCAGCCAATAAGTCCCAGAATGCCCCACCATCCTGTTATGAGTGAACCGCTATTTTCAGGCTCTCCTGACCGGAACTTAAAAACCAGGAAGATGAAGATAGCCAGTGCAGCCAGTTTGAATCCTGCTATTGTATAAATCCTGTTTTCCTTATCACGATAATCGTTCCAGAAAAGGAAAACAGCTATGTACATCAGTAAGGCCCACAGGTTCTTACCTATTCCGGTCAGCTCCGGATTGACTCTTTCAGTATTAAGCATAAGCACGCCTATAATAATGAGGCTGAGCGACCTGGTTATGATATGCCTGCTGATTTCATTGATTGACTGACCTTCTGAGAACCTTTTCATAAATGAAAACGGGATAGCCATACCAACAATAAAAAGAAAGTCGGGAAATACCCAGTCAGCAAGGCCCATGCCGTCAAAATCAGCTTCCATATGACCGAGCCATGAAGGGGCAACACTCATATTGAGGTCGTTGACAAAAAGCATCAGAAGCAGGGTCAGGCCGCGCATTATGTCGATTGAATATATCCGGTTATGGCTGGTCATAGAATAGCAGTTATTGAGAATGTAAAGATTACAAAATTTTATTAATTTTGCCTGCCTGAAAGGAAGTCCTCCTTCGCTAAAGCTACGGAGGACACAACGGGGTGTAGCACAGTTGGCTAGCGCGCCACGTTCGGGACGTGGAGGTCGGAAGTTCGAGTCTTCTCACCCCGAC
>CAYNGW010000092.1:0-8149 GCA_964396955.1 uncultured Rikenellaceae bacterium
TCTATGCAAAGTCCAGGCTGAAGGGATATCTTGCCCTGGGCTCCAATGGAGAAAACAAAAGTCTTTCCGGCAGCGAAAAGGAAAAGGTCCTTGAGACAATCATAAAGAATAAGGGATCCGACCAGGTTGTTATGGCCGGATGTATTTTTGAATCCACAAAGGAAACTATAGAATTTGCAAAAATTGCACAAAGCCTGGGAGCAGATTTCATTACCTTGCTGCCTCCCTCATATTTCAAGAAGGAGATGACAGATCCCGTGCTTCTGAAGTATTTTAATGATGTGGCAAGCAGTCTGTCGACTCCATGTCTTGTATACAATGCACCGCAGTTCTGTGGCGGAACAACACTGTCAGTCAGCCTGATCAAGGAACTGGCAAAACATCCGAATATAAAGGGTGTAAAAGACTCCTCAACAGGCAATATCGAGAGTTTCCTGCTTGCGGTAAGGGATACTTTTAATGTTATGCCTGGTTCCGCCAACTTCTTTGTAAACGGCCTCATTATGGGGGCACCGGGAGGAGTGATTTCGCTGGCCAATGTTTTTCCCGAAATTACCTGTAAACTATATGATCTTACCATAAGCAAACAGTATGAAGAGGCTTTTAAACTTAATGAAAAAGTTATTCAGCTCAATAAGACGGTATCAGGCACGGGAGGAGTTGCCGCTGTAAAATATGCTATGGACCTGGCCGGCCTCTACGGAGGAAATCCCAGATTGCCTTTACTGCCTTTAGGCGATGACGTGAAAAAGAAAATTGAAGATTATCTTAAAAAAGAGGGATTAATATGAAGAAAGTAATTGTAAATGAAAAAGTAAGTACTGATGCACTGAATATTCTTAAAAAAGCGGCAGAAGTCGTATATATACCATCAGGTGATCATGAGGAAATTAAAAAAGCGCTGAAGGATATTACCGGTATAATGCTTGATACCACGATAAAATTCACACCGGAACTTATGGATTCAGCCCCGGATCTAAAGGTAATAAGCCGTACCGGAACCGGTGTGGATAATGTTGATGTACCCGCTGCAACAGAAAGAGGAATATTGGTATTACATACTCCTGATGCCAATACCGTGACTGTTGCTGAACATACTGTTGCTTTTATCGGAGCACTGACAAAATACCTTGTTTTCCTTGATTCCGAAACCCGTCAGGGTAAGTTCAAGATAGCAAGAAGATATTATCTGCCTGTTGATCTCGACGGAAAAACCCTTGGAATAATCGGATATGGAAGAATCGGAAAACAGGTAGCCAGAAAGTGTATGGCTGCATATAATATGAAGGTGATTATTTATGACCCTTATATCAACAACGATGTGGTTGCTCCCGGAGTCGTTCGTTACAATGATGAGGAGAAAGTTTATAAGGAAGCCGATGTTCTCTCTCTTCATGTTCCGATGACAGATGAGACCAGAGATCATGTTGGCGAGAAGCTGCTTTCTTTAATGAAACCATCTGCTTTCCTGGTGAATACAGCCCGAGGTCATATTATCGATGAGGCATGTGTTTGTAAAATGATCGATGAAGGAAGACTTGCAGGTGCAGGTTTCGACGTGCTGGCTAACGAACCCCCTCTGGAAAATGAACCATTCCTTAAAAATCCTAAAACCATAGTAAGTCCACACAGTGCAGCACTTACAAATGAATGTACTGTCAGGGTTGCATGCGAAGCAGCCCAGGGCATTGTGGATTACCTTGAAGGAAGGATGCCGAAATCAATTTTTAACAGGAAAGGTCTTAACATAAAATAATTGAATGATGAGCACAGAAAAAAAATATGATCTGATCGGTTTTGGTGAAGCAATGATAAGGTTCACTGCTCCCGACCACGCAAGGCTTGAACAATGTTCCCATCTTCACATAGCAATTGCAGCAGCTGAATTGAATGTGACTGTTAACTCCTCAAGACTCGGACATAAGAGCGCCTGGGTATCAAAACTTGTCGATATATGGTCAGGACAGTACATTATTAATAAAGGCAGGGAACACGGTGTTGATATGTCAGGCGTGATACTTCTGCCTTTTGACGGAAAGGGTACTGTAAGAAACGGGCTGTGCTACCTTGAAGCAGGTATAGGGCCGAGAGCCAGCAAACAGATGTACGACAGGGCTCATTCAGCTATCAGCCTTATTAAACCGGGCGACATCGACTGGGGAAAAACACTCTCCCAGACAAAGTGGTTCCATACTACCGGAATCACGACAGCGATTTCTGATAATGCAGCTGCTGAAGCCATTACATCTCTTAAAACTGCCAAAAAACTTGGTGTGACCACCAGCTTCGACTTAAATTTCAGATCAACCTTGTGGACTTCGGAAAAAGCCAGGGAAGTGATGAAGAAAGTTATGCCATATATCGATGTAATTATAGGCAACGAAGAAGATTTTGAAAAAATGCTGGGGATTAAAGCTGAAGGCGGATCAGAATCCTATTCGGACCTTGATCCTGAAAGCTATAAAGCTGTTGCACAGAAGGTTGTAAAAAAATTCCCGAATGTACAGGCAGTGGGAACAACTTTGAGACATGTAAAAACCGCACTTCTCAACGACTGGCAGACCGTAATGCTTTACAAGGGAAAATTCTGCACCTCCAGGAAATATGAAGATCTTGAAGTGCTTGACCGTACAGGAGGAGGCGATAGCTTTGCATCTGCACTTATATGCTCCATGCTTGAAGGAAGGGATCCGCAGGAAGCAATCGAGTTTTCGGCGGCTTACTCCGCACTTTGCCACGGATTCATGGGTGACTGGAACTGGGCTACAAGAGCCGAGGCAGAGAAAGTGATGAAAGGCGGTAGTGCCAGGGTCGTACGCTGATAAAGTATGACCGAAATTTTAAAAATTATGACTGATATTCAATGAATATTTGACATAGAAAGATATAATTTTATTTATTATGTAGGATTACTTATTCTAAAGTATATATTTTTTACTAACCTAATCCTTTTAAACTATGAGAAAATTGACGACAATGCTTGTACTCCTGTTGTTCGCAGGTTTACAGGTTGCTTTTGCTCAACGAACAGTTACCGGTAGAGTTACCAAATCAGTAGATAATACACCACTTGCAGGTGTTACTGTACTGATTAAAGGAACCACTATCGGGGAGATTACTGATGCGGATGGAAGATATACTTTCCCGGTTCCGGACAATCAGGCAATTCTGGTCTTCTCATTTATTGGTTTTAATACCAAGGAAGTAGAGGTTGGTAACCTGACAACCGTGGACGTTTCCCTTGATGAAGCCATGGTACAAATGGAGGAAGTGGTTGTAACGGCCCTTGGTATCAGGCGGGAAGCCAAAAAACTTGGTTATGCCGTAACAACCGTTGAAACTGAACAGATGTTGACTAGCAAAAGTATCAACATGATGGAGTCGCTTGAAGGGAGGATTTCGGGCCTGAACATAACACCTCCGGCTGCCGGTGCAGGTGCCAGTACGCAAATACGTTTGCGTGGACAGGTTGCTTTCGCGGGGGCTAATAATGCTCCACTGCTGGTAATTAACGGCCTTCCAATGGATCAGGATGCCCGAGGTGCAAATGGTTATGGCCAGAACACTGACACAGGGGATAATTTGAATAATATTAACCCGGATGACATTGAAACCATGACTGTATTAAGAGGTGCAACTGCATCCGCGATTTATGGTTCACGGGCGGCAAATGGTGCAATCATCATTACCACAAAATCCGGTCAAAGAGGTCAGGCTATCGGTGTTGAATATTCCGGCAGCTATACTGCACAGCAGCCTTTGAATTTCTGGGACTTGCAACAGGTGTATGGCCAGGGAGTGGGTGGAACAAAGCCAGCCAATGCCGCAGCAGCCATCAGTACCGGTCAATTGGGCTGGGGCGCAAAGATGGATGGTTCGCCCGTTACCATTTTTGATGGTGAAACGGTACCTTATTCGCCTAACCCGGACAATCTTTTTAAATATTACAGAACCGGACAAACATGGACTAATTCCCTTGCATTTTCAGGTGGTAGTGCCAGAGCAGGCTTCAGGGCGTCATTTTCAAACACAGATGCCGATGGTATTGACCCTTTCAATGAATACAAAAAGAATAATGTCAATTTAAGCGTCAACCATGATGTTACAGAAAAACTTAACTTTTCCATTAATGTCAACTACACCAATGAGAAATATATCAACCCTCCTCGTGTAGGTACGCAGGGTGAGGGTGCAGTAAACTTCTTCACCCGTATATCTAATTCCATTCCATTCTGGAATCTTAAAAATCATGCAACCAACCCTGTTACGGGAACCGAAGCGCAAACTTCAGGTTTCCAGGGAACAGTTCTCAACCCATACTATGAATATCAGGACGCTGGTGCTCGCTATGAAACTACAAGAGATCGTTTCCTTGGGACAGCAACCGCGAGATATGATATAACTGAGTGGCTGTATGCTCAGGGCAGGATTAACTACGATTATTCCCTCAGGTTCAGTGAGAATAAGAGACCGGGCGGTGTAGCAACCAGTGTGCCAATTAATACTGCTGATGGTACCTGGAAAGGAAATTATAGTGTATCCGAAGGCTGGGGGACTGACATAAATGCTGATTTCCTTGTGGGTGCAAGTAAACAGTTTAATAAGTTTTCTGTAGATGCAAGTTTTGGGGGAAACACATTCAGAATCAAAAATCACAGTTTTAGCCAATCTGTCTCAAATTTTGTTGTCAGAGACTTTTTCTCCATTGCAAACGGTACTAATCAAACCCAGAGTTTTGGTTTTAACCAGTCCCGGGTTAATTCACTTTATGGATTGGCAGAGTTTGGATATGCTTCAATGTTATTCCTCAATTTTACGGGTAGAGAAGACTGGTTCTCTGTATTAAATCCGGAAAATAATTCCAAGTTTTATTCATCTGTATCCGGTAGTTTTGTTTTCTCAGAATTGTTGAAAAACCTGCCCTGGCTTACATACGGTAAACTTAGAGCTTCCTGGGCACAGGTAGGTAGCGCTAATGGCGTAAACACATATGAAGGTCGCCTCACCTATTCTATTGGTAATAATCAATTTAATGGTCAGACTTTAGCAAGCATTGCCCAAGCAACCGCTCCAAATCCGGATTTGCAACCGTTTACCGTAACTGAAAAAGAAATAGGTTTAGATGTGAGGTTGTTTAACAACAAGTTGCATTTAGATCTGGCAGCCTTTGACAAGGTGACAACAGACCAGATATTAAATGTTCAACTTGCCGATGCATCCGGATATGGTAGTTCCAAGAAAAATCTTGGCTCATTAAAGAACAGCGGTGTGGAATTATTGATAGAGTATACACCTATCGCAACTCGTGACTTTAGCTGGACAACTTCCTGGAACAATAGCTACCTGAGAACAGAAGTACTCTCAGTTGGCACGGAACCAGATGGCACACCAATTGATGATTTACTGTTACTTTACTTTAATGGTACCGGAATGGAGTTTCTTGGAGAAATACATTACACGGTAGGAATGCCGATGAACCAATTATATACAAGAACGTTCAAGAGAAATGAAAATGGTGACATTCTCCTTAGAACCAACGGTAGATTGCAAGCATCGGCTGATTTTATACCTGTAGGAAGCTCGATCCCTAAATATACAGGTGGCTGGAACAACACATTTACCTACAAAAAGCTTAGTCTCGGAGTATTTTTCGACTACAAACTGGGAGGTACAGTACTATCAGCTACAAAGTTAAATATGACAAGACAAGGATTTTCCCAACTTTCACTGGAGGGTCGCAGAGAAGGAGAAGCAGGTTTAACATACCCTGGTATTATCGAAGCTACCGGGCTACCCAATGATGTTGTGGTTACCGATCTGCAAAGCTTCACTGCAGATTACCGGAATCTTCAGATCGGGGATCCTTTCACATTTAAGTCAGATTTTGTTAAGTTGAGAAGCATATCATTATCATATGATTTCACCAGTGCATTAAATAGTGTGGGGTTCCTTGGGTTCGTCAAGGGATTAACACTGACAGCTTCCTGCAGAAATGTGGCTATTCTTTATAAGGATCTTGAAAACCTTGACCCTGAAGCCATTGCATCCTCCGGAGACGTCAGAGCCGGTTATGAGAATTGCTCATTACCAACAACCCGGAATTTTATGGTTAGTATAAATGCAAAATTCTAAGTATCATGAAAAAGATAAGGCAAGTTTTATTGGTAATTGCAGTCCTGCTTTTAATTGGAGGATGCGATAAGGATTTTGTGGAAATAAACACAGATCCCTTTGCAATAAGTGACATTGATCCGGCGCTTTTGTTTGCCGGAGCACAACGTACCTACCTCGGTGGTTGGGATTCTGAGCACACCGTTGTTCAGCAATTCGTGATTCCATACAACCTTGGTGCCACTATAGGAGTTAATTTTAATGAAAACATTGACGGCCAACAGAACGGAAGCTGGGGTGCATATCAAGGTGGACTCAAAGAATTTGTTCATATTTTGTATCTTTTAGAGGGAACTACGGATCAAGTTAATTTACAGAGCATAACCCGTATATGGAAAGCCCAGGTCTTTATGAACATTGTTGACCATTACTGTGATGTACCTTACTTTGATGCAGGTCTGGCTGCTATAAATGGCGAGGAATACTTCTACCCTGTATATGATGATGATGAGGCCATCTATGATGACCTGTACAACGAACTCCATGAAGCAATAGCTAATTTGGATCCCAGTGGTGATTTTGTTTCTGCAGACCTTTTTTACGGAGCACATGCTTATTATCCTAAAACTTCTGCAGCTGACCAGGTGGCACAATGGAAAAAACTTGGCAATTCGTTATTGCTGAAACTGGGAATGCGCTATTCCAAGTCTGATCCTGCCAAAGCTGCATCAATTGTGTCTGAAGCATTTAACGGTGGAGTGATGATATCGAATGCCGACAATGCGTTCGTGACTTACGATGGCACACTGTTTTCAAATGGCAGTAACGATGGTTTGATTAATAACAATCCGAGATTCTATTATGCAGCAGAGCCTTTCGTAGAACAATTGAAATCAACCAGTGATCCGCGCAGCAAGTATATCATCGCAATGTTTGATGAACCAAATGATCCGCTTGGTGATCCCAGCCCTGATTTAACCATAGCAAATCAGTATGGTCTTCCGGTAGGTATTGCCAGTGATGCACTTGTTTCTGCTCCCTACAGAGGCATGAAGGGCACGGGACTTGATTATTCACAGATGAACGTAAATGTGGTGGCATCAATATCAGCACCTACTTTCTGGCTAACGTATGCACAGACTTCCCTGCTTCTTGCAGAGGCAGCTCACAGAACCTGGATAACCGGTGGTGAATCAGCTGCCCAGCAATATTATGAAGCCGGAATAAAAGCTGATATGGATAATTATTCTGTATATTTAAGTGAGACCGGGTCCACTCTTCCTACGGTTTCCGTAGCAGAAAAGGATGCCTATATTGCACAATCCGGAGTGGCATATAATGCTACTGACGCTTATAACCTGATTAACACGCAGTACTGGATTGCTTGTATCAGGGATGGTTCAGAAGCCTGGGCTAACTGGAGAAGGAGTGGTTTCCCTGCTTTGAATCGTAATGATTTTGATGACGTGCTTCTGGAAAATGGTGGAGATGGATATATTCATAGATTTACTTATCCTGATGCTGAGTTGTCGGAAGATAAAGTGAACTACCAGGCTGCAGTTGCAGGTCTTAATGGTGGCATTGATGATTTTGTATCAAGAGTATTCTGGGATACACCCTGATAGTTAAGGTTCTTTTAAATCAAAGAGTAATTTAATTTGAATAAAAACAAAGGAGTCAGAATTTTTCTGGTTCCTTTGTTTTTTTATAAAATGTGTATCGGTTATCAATAATAAAATTGTAATAAAGAGTGAGAGATTCCTCACTTGCCACCTTCGCTTTCAGCTACGGTGGCCAAAGCGTTCGGAATGACAGGGCTTTATCGGATTACCCAGGGGCAGCAGGAGAGAGCGGGCACTGCCCGCTCTCTCCTGCTGCCCCTCTTCCCCCACAAAAAAAATGTCATTCCGAATGAAGTCCCGATTTATCGGGACGAAATGAGGAATCTCCGGATTTCATAACAAGTTTATTTGAAAATATGATTTGAATCAAAATAGTTTTTTTAAGGGTTACTTGTTCATGATTCCCGATAGTCATA